>JAISWV010000210.1 GCA_031270755.1 Synergistaceae bacterium | reverse complement strand
CGCTCCTGCCCCGCGGCCTTGTGGGCCATATAGAGGCCCGACGACACGGTGACGGCTCCGCCCATGCATAGGCTCGTGTCCAAGCCTTTCTGGTTGATGCCCAAGGTGTAGCAGCCGATATCCGAGGGATTGACGGCGCCGGGGATCGCCTTGCGAATGGAAAAGAAGCTGCTGCGGTGGGGGCAGCCCGCGCAAAGCTGTGGCTTTCGGGGAGTCAGACGCAGTTCTTCCACGGCGGCCGAAAGCTGGGACGAGTCCGGTTTCGAGACCGCCTCCCCCAGTTGAGAGAGGACGATTTTCTCGATCACCTCGGGCAGAAGCTCGCCGGCGCTGGGAACAACGTCGTTCCAGCGTCCGTTCACCTTCGCGCGGTCGAAAAGCTGCAACTCGATGACGGGATAAGTCTCCTCCAGGACGAGAACGTTTTCGTGCCGGGCGATGAAGTCCTCCACCAGCCTGTGGGGAAGAGGATAAGGGGTTCCGATCTTCAGAATGGCGATGTCCTCCCGCCCCCATTCCTCCATGAGGTCCCGGAGCATGGAGAAAACGACGCCTCCCGCGATGACGCCCAGTCTCGCCTTGCCCTTGGCCGGTAATTCGTAGTTGTACGCGCCCCAGTCCGCCTCGAATTCTTCGCGGATTTTTGCGATTCTGGCGTTGTGCCGGGGATGCGCGATGCGCACCAAGGCGGGAAGCTGGGTCCAACGGTTGGGGTCGCGGTCGAACTTGACGGAGGAGCCGGGTTCAAAGCCCTCCACCACCTCGATGGATTGGCGGCAGTGAGCGATCCGCGTCGTCGGGCGCAGCATGACGATGATTCCGTGTTTTTCCGAGAGCGCGTAGGCGTCCTTCACCATAGCAGATGCCTCCAGGGCGTCCGACGGGTCCAGGCAGGGCACCTTGGCGAACATGGCAAAAAAACGGCTGTCTTGCTCGTTCTGGGAACTGTGCGGCCCTGGATCGTCGGCGGAGATCAGGAGCATACCCCCTTTGAGCTGAAAAAGAGCCCCGCTCATGAACGGGTCGGCAGCGACGTTCAATCCCACTTGCTTCATGGCGGCGCAAGCCCGGGCCCCCGTAAAGGTCGCCGCCAGAGCCATCTCGAAGGCCACTTTCTCGTTGGCTCCCCACTCCACCACCGTCGGCGCGGCGAGCCTGTCCGCGCAGGCGGCTATGGCAGGCAGGATTTCCGAGGACGGAGTGCCCGGATAGGCGGTGGCCACCTGACACCCTGCGGCGACCACAGCTTGAGCTATCGCCTCGTTTCCAAGAAGCAAGGCCTTTTTGCGCGTGTCTTTTCCGCTGTTTTTACTTGGAGCTTCAGCGTTCGGAGCTTCTCTGTTCATCTTAACACCCCTTCGTCTTTGGATGACCGCTCAGAGCTTCAGCTGGTTATGAGCCACATTGAAGTGACAACAATAGGTTATTCCTCGCGTTGAGAAAGTCAACAAAAATTTAACGAGACAATCTTGCGGGTTTTCGGGACTCGGGACTTGGGATTTTGGTAGTATATGAGCATATTCTGAATCCTTTCAGCAAATTCGGGGCAATATCTCCCCTGTGGGCATATCGACGAAACGCTGCCCTCCGATGCGGGTCTTCATCCCCACCATGCCGGGATGAACGGCGGCGACCCGGCCTATGATCGCCGCGTCTTTGCACGCCGGGCTTTGACGAAGGGCGGCCGCGCACTCCTCCGCCTGTTCGGGGGCGACGGCGGCCAGAGCGCATCCTTCCGAAGCCAAGTACAGACGATCGAGGCCCAGGATGTCGCACACGGAGTCGACCTCCCTGTTGGAGGGAATGTCCGCCTCCACGATCTCGATACCCAGGGACGACGCCTCCGCCCACTCGCAGAGAACCGTGCCCAGCCCGCCGCGGGTGCAGTCCCTCATGCACCGCAGCTCGGAGAAATTCAAAAGCGGGCTCAACGCAGGCCACAAAAGAGCGCAATCGCTCAGCAAACCCGGGGCGTCCAAGCCGAAGCGCGCCGCGGCCAAGGCCGCCCCATGCCGTCCCGGCGAGGTCGAAAGGATCAGAATGTCGCCGTCCTTCAAGTTCGAGGTCTGGAGAACGTGGGGAGATTCCCTTTTTCCCATGGCGCAGGTGGTGACGAAGAGCTTGTCGGCCGCACCGTGAGGGACGACCTTGGTGTCTCCCGCGACCAGCTGAATTTCGCCTTCATACGCCGTGCGCGCCGCGCTTTCCATGTAGCGGTCTAAATCGGCCAGGTCCAGTCCCTCTTCGATAATCAACGCCAGCGTCAAAAACAGAGGCCGCACTCCCCTCACGGCCAAGTCGTTGGCGGATCCGCACACGGCCAGCTTACCGATGTCCCCGCCGGGGAAGTCGTGGGGAAAAACGGTGAATCCGTCTATCGAAACCGCCGTATCGTCGCCGATAAAAGCGCAATCCTCCATTTGAAAAGCGCCTCGTTGGGAAACGCTTTGTTGGGAAACGTTTCGAAACGCGCGATTGCGGGAATCGGTTTCGAAACAGTCCAGAATGCGCCGCGTCAATTGCTGTGTCAGGCGGCCGCCGCTGCCGTGTCCGGTCGTGATCTTCATCGATATCTTCATCGATGATAACGATGCCACGCGCCGCACGTCCCTTCGCCGGACACCATGCAGGGGCCCACGGGAGTCAGGGGCGTGCAGGCCGTTCCGTAGAGTTCGCATTCGGGAGGGGTCAGAAGGCCCGACAGAACGTCTCCGCACCGGCATCCGTCCTCCCGCGCCGGAGCGGGAGCCAGGCCGAAGCGTTCGAGGGCATCGAAGCGCGCGTAGGATTTTCCGATGCGATAACCGGAGGCGGGTATGAGCCCCAACCCCCTCCAGCGCGCGTCGCAGGGCTCGAAGACCTCCGACAGAATTTTACGCGCCGCCGGGTTTCCCGCTCTGGGGACTTCCCGCATTCGGTAGGCGCTCAAGCGAAAGCGGCCCGTCTCGGTCTGCCGCGACAGGTCCACCAGCGCGGCCAAGATCTCTTCCGGCTCGAAGCCCGCGACCGCGGCGGCCTTACGCAGCTCGTCCGTCAAAAAGACATAATCTTCGAGCCCCGAGACGACAGTGACGTTCCCCGGAAGAATGAATCCGTCGATACTCAAGGCGGGATTGGAGGAGAGAGTTCGCAGGATCGGGGGAATTGTTTTGTGGAGGCACAAAACCGAAAGATTCGAAAGGTCGTGGAGAAGGGCTCGCTTGAGGGTTACCGCCGTCGCCGGAGCCGTGGTCTCGAAGCCGACGCCCAGAAAGACGACTTGGCTGTCCGGGCGGGAACGGGCGACCTCCAGGGACTGTATGGCCGAGGTGATCACCTCCACGCGCGCGCCCCGGCTTTTCAGGTCCAGAAGGGAACCGGACGAGCCGGGGACCTTCAACATATCGCCGTAGCTGAGCACGATGCAGTCTTTTTCGGCAAGGGTCAAAGCCATGTCGATTTCGCTCTGGTCGGTGACGCAGACCGGGCAGCCCGGCCCCGACAGGAGGCGAAGTTCCTCCGGCAGAAGCGAGCGCAGGCCCGAACGAAAAATCGAGACCGTATGGGTGCCGCAGACTTCCATAAAGGTGACGGGGCGGCCCATCGAGTTCAAAAGTGCATCCAACCCCCGCCGCATTCCTTCGAACCTTCGCGCCTCAGAGAGTTCCGTCATGGAAGAAGGACGCCTCCGCCGATTTTTCCGCTTTCTCGACCTCGGCCCACAGGGCCAGCAGCTCCTCGGACGCGTCCTTGTCCAGTTTTTGAATCGCAAACCCCGCATGGACGAGCACGGTATCTCCAAGAGCCGGGGCTTCTATGAGGTCCAGGCGCACGCTCGTCTCGACTCCTTTCGACAGAGCGCGGGCCGATCCGTCGGAGAAAATTTCCCGTATCGTGTAGGGTATCGCCAAGCACATAACACAACCTCCCCCGTTTGTTATATCTGTGATTTTACATGTCTTTACGTACAATGTCTTCGTGATTTTACGCCAGGCGCGGCGCCGCCCCAAATGTTATCTTTCTCCCGATCGAGCTTTTGTAAAGCGCCTTATGGAAGAAAATTAGAAAAGAAAAAGAAAATTAGGGAAGAAATTTGGAGATATTTTTTCGCTTTTGCCGTAAACCCCTGTATAATATCCACTTGTGCATCGGCGTGAAGGAGGTACGAAGAAGAGGCAGAGAGAGGCGGAACAGGGTAACAATAGGTTGAAAGTCAACGACGGGCTGCTTGAAAATGAAAAGCTTTTGGGTATTCGATGTGGATTTGATATTTGGTAGTGGAGTCGAGAGTCACTTTATCAAAATTTGAAAGGACAAATATGAAGAACAAAACGGTAGATTTGCAGACAGAAAATTTAGGAACAGTAAGTTTAAAGACAGAAGGTTTACAGGTGACACTGAATACAGAAGACACCGGCGAAAGTACTTTCGAGTCCTTCGGGATCCGAAGCGAGCTGCTGAAGGCCATCTCCCGCAAGGGATTCACTTCCCCCACGCCCGTTCAGCAAAAGGTGCTGGAAGCGGGCGGCGACGCGGACCTCATCGTACGGGCCAAAACGGGCTCCGGAAAGACGCTGGCGTTTTTGCTGCCGCTTTTACAAGACATGAAGGTGGGGGAACGTTTTCCTCGGATGCTGATCCTGTCTCCCACCCGCGAGCTGGCCCAGCAAATCGCCAGGGAAGCGGAATGGCTGGTGCGTTTCATGGACCTCTCGGTGGTTTCCCTGGTCGGGGGCCTGGAGATGTCCCCGCAGCTTCGCGCCCTGCGCGAGGGGGCGACCATCGTCGTGGGGACTCCGGGCAGAACGCTGGACCACGTGGAGCGGGGCAGCCTGGACACCACGAACGTCGGCTGCGTCGTCTTGGACGAAGGAGATCAAATGCTGGATATGGGATTCCGCGAGGAGCTGGAGGGAATTTTGGATGCCCTGCCCGCGGAGCGCCGGACGTGGCTTTTCTCCGCGACCATGCCCCCCGAGGTCCGGGAGCTTTCGAAGCGCTATCTCGAAAACCCCACGACCATCTCCCTGGTACAGGACGGCGACCAGCACGAGGACATCCTGCACCGAGTCTACATGATCCCTTCGCGGCGCCGCTTCGAGGGGCTCGTAAACGTTTTGCTGTGGGAGCGCCCCAAACGCAGCTTGATGTTCTGTCACACGCGGCTGGAGTCCATCGAAATGGCACAGCGTTTGCAGGAAGAGGGTTTCAACGCGGCGGCTCTGCATGGAGACATGACGCAGCGGGAGCGCAACGCGGTGCTGGCCTCCTTCAAATCAGGGGCCATGCCTCATCTGGTGGCCACAAACGTCGCGGCGCGCGGCCTGGACGTGGAGGGAGTCACTCACGTCATCCAACTGGGATTGCCCGACGACAGGGAAACCTTCGTCCATCGGAGCGGCCGAACGGGCAGAGCCGGTAACGAGGGGACGAACCTGATTCTCCTGTCCCCCCTGGAGGCGGGGCGCTTCAAGATGATGCTGCGGTCGACGCAGATGAAGGTGGAGTGGCAGGACGTGCCGAACTTGGATCTGATCCGTACGGTTCAGCGCGAGGTGGCGGAGGAAAAACTTCTGGTGTCTCAGGGGGATTCCGAAAACTGCACGGCTTACATCGAATGGGCGTCAGACCTGCTGGAGCGGGCCGACCCGAAGGTGTTGGTGGCTAAACTTCTGGAGGCTTTGCATTCGCGTACAGCAAAGGGATATAACCTGAGCGCCGATCTGGAGCGCGAACGCGAGCGTCGCCAGCGCAGCAGCGCGAGGCCGGAGCGGAGCGAGGGAGAAAGGCGCTTTGCCGGTTCCCGACCCAAGGGCACCATGACCCGTTTGCGCAGCAGCCAAGGCGGTGCCAAAGACGTGGGGCGTATCTTGAACGCTCTTTGCTCCGCTTTGAAGGTAGAGCGCTGCGAGGTCGGAGCCATTCGCCTAAAGGACGACCACGTGATGGTGGAATTGCTGCCTGTGGCCTTGGCGCGCCTGGAACAGGGTCGTGCGGGGCTGGCGAAATGGGGGTTGTTTCCCGAGGAAGACCCGGTGCGCTATATTAAAGCCAGAGGTTCTCACGAACCGGCGAGAGGAAGCCGCGATTCTTACGAACGCAGAGGCGAACCCAGCAAAGGGCGTTACGCTCGGGGGAAGCGGAACGACGCATAAACCGCATCGAACACGAAACGACGAAGGAAAACTGAAAACTTAGGGACGAAGGCTGTTGTGGGGAAACCTGTGACGGCCTTTTTTGGTGTGCCCAGCCGCACAGCATGAGCGATAACTTGGTGACTTGGTGATAAAAAATCAAGTAGTTCCCCAATCCGCAGGTAAAAAAAAATCCTCCGACATGTTCATGAAATGCCGCTGCATGGACGAAGGGGTCGAAAACAAGGTGACCTTCGCCACCGGTACGCCGATCTCGAACTCGATGGTGGAGCTGTACTCGGTCATGCGTTATCTTCAGTACGATACATTGAAAGGCCTGTCGCTGGATCACTTCGACTCGTGGGCTTCTACGTTCGGGAGACGACGAGCCTGGAATTCGCGTCGGAAGAGGCGATTTGTCAAGGAAGGTCTGAATTTGACACGATTTGTATTTTATGTGTGAACGTTTCCGACTTTTCTCTTTCGTGTGTCATATTTATTACACGAAAGAAGTTCGATGTCACGCTCTTCTGCGAGGTATACTCCAACGTGTACAGGTGACGGTACAGTTCTCAGTCATAAGGGGTCATATCCGTCATGACTCTCGACGGAGAAGAAAATGACGGCGTTTCAGAACAAGGCCTCTACAGACCAAAATATAGGAAAACTGGCAAAAATATTCCTCAATTTGTGGAGTGTTCATACATAGGACGGCCATCATAATGATGGTCATCAAGAAAGGACTTCCTGTTAATCAATCCTAAGGAGAAAGGAAGATGTGAAACTGTGAACATAGGAATCACGGCGCTGGGTACCTATCTGCCTTACTACTACATTCCCCGAGAAACCATGACCAAGGCTTGGGGAAGCAAGGGAGGTA
>JAISWV010000203.1 GCA_031270755.1 Synergistaceae bacterium | reverse complement strand
CCAGGCCGTCGTCCGCCGCCCGCTTCAAAACTAGGAGGCCGAGATGGCGATTCAGCTGCTTGAAGCCGTTCGGGGCGATCGAATAGGCGGACCCACGCCGATCGAGCTGCTCCGTCATCAACGAACGGTTCCCACCGTCACCCCAAAGTACCACGAGCGTTCGCCTCAGAAACGCCGTTCAATTCTCGCGGGAAAGTACTTTCGGCTAGTCACCCACAAGGGAATACGCCAGCGAGTGCTGGCGCTCCTCGAGGTGTAAGAGAAACCGATGGACAACGCCCGAAGGCTCAACACCTTCCACGGGCATGCGCAGCCGCGAAAGGTACACGCGCGCCGCAGAGAGCCCAGTAAATCAAGCATCTTCAACGATGCATCGAAAACTTCCCGCGCAACCGCTGTGGCGACTTTATCCTAATAAGGCCAACTTTCTGGCGCGCGAGGAAGCGGACGCGGAGCTCCAGAAGGAATTCGAGACGCGCGCGCGGGCCCTGCGGCATACCTTGGACCGCCACCAACTCCTGATCCTGCTGGATGAGGAATACGACCGGGCCAACGCCATTCTCGTGGTCCACGCAGGCTCGGGGGGGTTGGATTCCCAAGATTGGGCCGAGATGCTTCTGCGCATGTACCTGCGCTGGGCCGAGCGCGACGGCTTCAAAACCACGGTGCTGGAAGCCGCGTCCGACGAAGAGGCGGGCATCAAAAGCGCCACCGTGCTCGTAGAGGGCGACTACGCCTATGGGTATTTGAAGGCGGAAAAGGGCGTGCATCGTTTGGTTCGGATCTCCCCCTTCGACGCGGCCCACCGGCGCCACACGAGCTTCGCCTCGGTGGGGGTGTCCCCTGAGCTTGCCGACGACGTGGAGGTCGAAGTGCGTCCCGAAGATCTGCGGGTCGACACGTTTCGCGCCAGCGGCGCGGGAGGGCAGTACGTCAACCGCACGGATTCCGCGGTGCGCGTCACCCATATCCCCACGGGCATCGTGGTGAGCTGCCAGAACGAGCGCTCGCAGCATATGAACCGCCAAGTCGCCATGCACGTTTTGAAGAGCAGACTGTACGAACGGGCCATGCAGGAGAGGAGCGACGAGCTGGCGGCCGTCGTCGGCGACAAGAAAGAAAGCACGTGGGGCAGCCAGATACGCTCCTACGTGCTGCATCCGTATACTCTGGCGAAAGACCATCGCACGGGGACGGAAAAGGGCAACGTTCAGGCCGTGCTGGACGGCGACATCGACGACTTCGTAATGGGCTACCTGCGCTGGAAAAAAAATGGCTGAAGTCATGAAATTTAAAGTCATGGATTTTGTTACGGGCGTTTTCGCCGAAGCGGAGCTGCGGTTTTGAAGCGGATTCCGTTTCGCCCGGCTGTGATCTTGCTGGAAGTCGTTTTGTGGGGGATTTTCCTGGGGCTTTTCTGTATCTTTCCCGTCCCGGCAGAGTCGTCCGGCGTCTTCGTCCCGGAGCAATCCGTCATGCCGGTGAAAAAACTGCGCGCCGGGATGACGGGTTATATGCTCACGGTGTTGAAGGGAACGAAGCCCGTGCGCTTACCGGTGGAAATCGTGAGCGTCGTTCCCCAGAAAGGCTCCGTGAAAAACTCCGTGGTAATCCGTATGCTGCCCTCGGAAGGGAATAAAATCGGATTGGCCCAGGGAATGAGCGGCTCTCCCGTTTACGTCGGCGGAAAGCTGGTGGGCGCGGTGAGCGTGGGCTGGAATTTCAGCGACCACAGGACGGCCCTGGTGACTCCTATCGAGGACATGTGCGGCGTGTTTTCCCGTCCGGACGAAACGGTCCGCGTCAAAACCATCGACCTGAAGCGCGCGAGCCCGGAAAGCGCGGACGCACCCCCGCTCCGCGATTTGACTTTGCCTCTGATGGTGGGGGGTTTGAGCGACCGTGCCGTGTCCGGCCTCGAAGCGGCGTTGAACGTCCCCGCAGCGGCGGCTCCCTACGGAACATCGGGCGAACTGCCCCTGAACGACGCCCGGCTTTCTCCGGGAGAGGCGGCAGCGGTTCTTCTGGCGTGGGGCGACGTGGAAATGGCCGCCGTCGGCACGGTGACGGCGACCTCCAAGGACGGCAGATTCCTGGCTTTCGGCCATTCTTTCTTGGAGCGGGGCGCGGTGAACTTCCCGGTGGCCCATGCCCGCGTGCACGAAACCGTGTTCAGCCAGGTATTTCCTTTCAAGATCGCGTCGCCGGTGGCCCTGGCGGGGACGGTGACTCAAGATCGGCCCGCCGGCGTGGGGGGGCGCATGGGTTACTTCGCCCCGGCCATCGCGGCGGCCTTCGCTTTCAAGGATATGGACCTCCCTGCCGACTCCCCGGACAGGAGCGTCGTCAAGAACTTCCGGGTCGTGCCGGACGCTTTTTTGGGAGCGAAGCTGCTGGGCGGCATTTACGAAGGGCTCCTGGACGATCGATGGGGCCGGAAGGGACAGGGCACGGCAACCGTGACCCTGCGCGTGGAGGGCCGGGGTTTGACCCAGGGGTGGACGCGCACGAACGCTTTTTTTTCCGACGCGGACCTGGGCGGCGCGGCGGTGAAAGAGTCCGCTCTGATCATGGAAATGCTGCTGCTTCAGCCCTTTAAGGAGGTCTTTCCGATAGGATTCCGGTTCGACGTCTCCGTGACGCAGACTCCCAAAGTCCTGTTCATCGAGGACGTGGTCGTCTCGTCGGACGCGGACCCGGGCGGCACCTTGGCCGTGGAGGTGACCCTGCGTCCCTGGCGCCGGAACCCCGTCAAAAAGCACTTCGAGGTCGTCGTCCCCAAAGACGCCACGGGAAGCTGCGAGCTGGTGGTGCGCGGAGGGGGAACGGATTCCCTTTCTCAGCTGGCCGTCGAGGGCGGCTGGAAATCCATCGACGGCTTCGACCGCATGTTGACGGAGATAAACGCGGCGGACGCCAACAACGAGCTGATCGTCGAGCTGCTCCACGACCGAACGGAGGAGAAGCCGGATAAAAATAAAATAAATAAAAAATCCACTGCGGAACTTCTGCCGGAGGAAAAGGAATTCTTGAGCGAGACGAAGGAAAGGCGCATCAAAGAGGGAACTCTGCGAATCTCTCGGTCGGACTACGTGGTGGAGGGCTCGATGAAGCGCCTGATCAATTTGAACGACAAAGCGGAGAAATAGGGGCGGCGATGACCACCGAAAAAGGTTCGTT
>JAISWV010000192.1 GCA_031270755.1 Synergistaceae bacterium | reverse complement strand
AAATGAGGGTGGTGGGATGAACGTCGCTGTCATGACGCACCGGGGAGCCGTGCGCTCGGAAAATCAAGACGCGCTGTGCGTTGCGGGAAAGATTTGGACCGGGGACATGAGCTCCCCCCAGGTCGTGGAAGTGAAAGATTTTCCCTTGCTGCTGGCCGCGATCGACGGCATGGGAGGACACAAAGGCGGAGCCCTGGCGGCACGGATTCTCGCCGAAACTCTGTCGAGAGCTGCTTTTGCTTCTTTCGGGGCCGAGCTCGACCTGGAGGCGGACGAACGTGCCTTGCACTCCCTGCTCTGCCAAGCCGCACAACGCATGGAGTCCGAAGCCTGGAAAACTCCGGAACTGGCCAGTATGGGGGCGACAGTGAGCGGCGTCTTGATCCGCGAGAAAAACGCGGTCGCTTTCAACTGCGGCGACTGCCGCGTCTATCGTTTTTCCAAGGCCGAACTGGAGCGTCTGACTCGCGATCACTCCCTCGTTCAGGCGCTTTACGAGATGGGCGAAATCGGCGAGGACGAAATGCGCACACACCCCCGGAAAAACATCGTGACGTCCGCCGTGTCCGCTGATTCGTCCGAGATCTTCGAGCTTTATGTAAAAGGCGTCTCCCGCTGCGAAAGCGACGTTTTTTTCCTTTGCTCCGACGGAGTGTGGGAGGCGCTGGACTCGCGGCAGCTGACGCAGTGGATCACCCCTTCGTTGTCTCTCGCCGACGGGGCAACACGTCTCTTCGACGCCCTCCTTGCTGCCGAGTGTCGCGACAACGTGTCGTTCCTGTGGGTTCCGCCGCAAGAGGCGTAGAAGAAGATTGATCCATAAGGCCGATTCATGACGCCTTGCGGCTGCCGCGCTTCAGGAAATACAGCACGCCGCCGCCTATGGCAGCTCCGGGAGCGCTGCTGAGCAGAAAGGCGACGGACAAGGTCGCGAACATCGCGGTCCAGCCTCCGGCTGGAGATGCAATGAGGCTCGCGACCCCGGCGCCCAAGGTTCCTGTCGCCAAGGGCTCGGCCAAAGCGGCCCAAAGACGAAACTTTTCGGGCAGCAATTTTGCGGCAAAACCGACGACCAACGCTCCGAAAAGGCTTCCGGGAAACGCCAACACCGTCCCTGTGGCAAGGATATTCCGGACTAAGCTCGCGATGAAAGCCGCGCCGCAGGCCCAAAGAGGTCCCAGCATGACTCCGGATACGACGTTGACGGCATGTTGAAACGGGAAACAGCGCGAAGGCCCCACAGGAAACGAAAAAGGGGAAAGCAGTACGGCCAGGGCCGCGAAAAGCGCCGTCAAAGTCGTCTTCTGCAGCCGTGTTCTCTCGGGATTGTTGGGGGCGATGCTCAAATTATTCATGACAAAACTCCATTCTTTACATTTAAAAAGGGCGGGTACCCGGATAAGCGAGTTCCCGCCCTTGACAGTTTTTTTGACAGTCATGCTTCTCGCTCCCTTCGCCAGCATTACCTGGATCAGGTTCTGGGGTCGAAAGAGTCGTACTTCCTGTTTTCTGCAACCGCAAAGCCGCAAAACCGCAAAAAAACCTCTTTCCTCTCAGCCAAGCTCCCCCGGAGTCTGTTTTTTGCTTTTATTCGATTTCGACCGGTCTCTGCATCCCCTTTCATTGCCTCTTTCTTTACCTTTTTACCCTTTTTACTTACTTTAAATGCGCTTTCCCGATCTGTCAAGCGAAAATCGGGCCCTCAATCCCGCGAGATGCAAATGAGAAATTCGACATAAAAGAAGTAATTTTTTAATTTCTTTACAGGCCCTTACTGCTTTTTCAGAACTGCATTTGGTTGAAGATGTTGTCGATCAGTTGTTTTTTCAACTGGCCTTCGGTGTCCGCCTCGTCGTCCCCGCCCGATCCGGTGGGGATCGTGATGTTGAACTGTATTTTCTTTTGGTTTTCTTTCATCTGCTGTTCCGTTCCGTTCAGCATATTTAATGGAAGATAACCCTCCAGTGACTTGTCGATCTTCAGGTTCAGTAGCTGCAGCGCCTGCCAGCTCCCCTTCAATTGGAAGGTCACGTCCTGAAAGTCGCGCTCGGTGTAGCCCACCAGCTTGCCCACAGCCTGACGCAGAAGCTGCCCTCCGCCCCCCGTGAGCCCGCCCGTCATCAACTGGAAAGCGCTTTTCAACGCCCCCAGCAGCATGTCCAGAGCGTGGACGTCGAACCGCCCCTTGCAGTTCAAAGCGAGCCCTTTGCCCATGAGGCCCAGAGGGCCGTTGACCGAGAAATACCGGTAGAGCGGATCCCTTTCCTTGGCCGTGGCCTGGGTCCCCGGGTTCAGCCACAGGTCCTTGCCGTCCCAGAAAAACGAGCCTCTTATCTCCTTGAAGGAGATTCGCCCGTCCTCCGCTATCTTGTCCAGCACGTCGAACTTATGGATGTAGCCCTCGCCGGACCGGAAATCCCCGTTGGCGAACACCATCATCAGAGCTCCGTAGTCCCCCGTAAGGCGGACGTTGACGTCGGCGCTGCCCACAACGGCCCCCTGCTTCATGAAAGGCGCGGCCGCCTGGCCGATGTTCAGGCCCGTGACCTTCGCCGTCGCGGTCCACTTCTGGTCCGGCATGTTCACGTCGGCGTCGATGCCGATCTTTCCGTCATAGGCGAGGCCCGTGCCGTGCCGTATCGTCGCCTGATCCCCCTGCACCCGTATCGGCAGGGAGATGTCCCGCAGCTCCATCCCGGCCGCCGCTAAGGTCGGAAGCGATATCAGGACGTTGACGGGGGAGGGTTCGCCGGGGCCGGCTTCATTGGAGTTTGCTCCGCTGGGCCTTGCCCCTCCCCCGCGGCCTCGGCGGCGTCCCTCCAGGCGGCCCGTCACTCGGGCCTTGGCTTTGCCCGAAAACCGGCCTTTCATAGAGGGCATCTTGGCCGTCACCAATTGGTCCAGGTCCAGGAGCCCGCTCTCCGCGGCGTAGCCCCAGCCCTTGTCGTTCCGCTCCATGTGCCCCTTGAGGGTGAGGGTCAGGTCCCCCAGGCGGCCGGTTGCGTTCATGTCGAACTTGCCCCGGGCCGGAGAGACGATGGTAGCCTCCAGGCTATCCAGCAGCGTTTCTTTGACGGTCAGAGGCGAGGTTACCTTGACGGCCAACTCCGGACGCACGGGGGAGCCTTGGAACGACAAAGTGCCGTCGAGACGGCCTCCCACCACGCCGTCCACCCCGAATTGAGCCAGCAGGGAGCGGATCTCTATCCCCTTGGCCTGCATGTCGACCTGTATTTTTCCGCGCCGGCCGAAGGTCAAAGAGCCTTTCCCCTCCAGGGTCCCGCCGTTGATTTTCGCCCTCACGCTGCGGACCGCCACGTTCTGCGTCGTGCCCGAAAAGTCCAGGTGAAGGTCCCGCACGTCGGTGGAGGCCACCGAGAACCCTCCGGACTCGACGACGGCCGAAAGAGTGGCGTCGCTGACGGCTCCGGAGATCTTCAAGCTGCCCTCCAGGCGTCCCGTCACGTCGGTGTCCCAGGACTCGGACAAGGTCTTGAGGTCCAGGTCCGTCAAAGCGCCCGACAGGTTCAGCACGGGCTCCCCTCCCTTGGGCAGGCCCACCTCGCCCCGGAAGGAGAGAGAGCCGCCGGGCAGCAGCAGCACCGTCTCCGGGATGACCACCTTGTCGTTTTCGTAAGTTCCCGAGAGGCTCATGCGCCTTATGGGGAACCCCGCCACGCTGTTCTGGCTGCCGGTCACCGACACGGCCACTTTGGGAGACGCCGTCGTCCCCTCGACGCTCACGGCCACGTCGCAAAGACCCTCCAGCTGCTCCAGGGCGGGTATGGACTTGGGGTCGAACCGGCTGAGGATTCCCGCGAACCGCAGCTGGGAGGTTTCCAGGTCCGCCTTTCCCGAAAAGTCCAGGGGCGCTCTGCCGATCTGGGCCTTCACTCCCTCCAGCACGAAGACCTTGTCCTCGAACCGGAAGCCGCCCAGGATGGAGTTGATCTTCACCCCTCCCACAGTCAGGGCTTGGGAACTCGTCTGCCCCTCCACCGTAAGACGCCCGGCGCGGTTCTCCACTTTGACGCTCAGGTCCAGAACTCCGGCGGGGGCCAGGGAGGCCAGACCGGGGAACGCCGCGGCGGCCAAGGCCATGTCGAGCCCCTGGGCGGTGAAGTTCATCGCCGGCAAAACCGCACTGAACGCGCGCGAACTTTCTTGTTTCTTTTGTTCCGCTCGTTTCGCCCGGCCCGTTCCCGGGACCTGGGAGCCGGTCACTTTGGCCCCGAAGACCGTGCCGGCGCAGTCCGCGGCCAAAGATCCGTCGGGGAACAAAAAAACGTTGGCCCGCAGCCCTTTGACGATTTCTTTGCCCTGGGCCTTCAACTGGGGCAGGCGCACGAAGGCCTTGCCCGCCATGCGTCCCCCCTGGTCGGCGGAGACCCAGAAGTCCACCATCCCGTTGTCGCCCTCCAGGCCGGCACCCAGCGACAAAGCGCGGTCCAGCTTTTTCATGGAGACGTTTCGAATGCCGCCCCTGGCGAAGAGGCGGTCCGACGCGGGGACCGGCCGCAGGTCGGCGGAGGCCTTCAGTTCGATATCGGCCGACAGGCTCTCCACCTGGGCCTGAGAGACCACCAGGTCCCCGTCCTTGTACCGCCAGGGCACGGAGGCATCCACGGGAATCCCGGCCACCAGGCCCTGGCTCAGCCGAAGGGAGCCCCAGGCCTCCAGGTCTTTGCCCGCCCCAGCCACCGTGAAGTACCCGTCCACCTCCCCCGCGCCCTCCACGCCGGCTGAGAAAACCGTCAGCAGTTCCTCAAGCCTCACGGAGTGCAGAACGCCCTTGACGTCGAAGGGGGCCGTCAGTCTGCCGCTCAAAAAGGCCCGCCCCGTCCCCACCGAGACGTCCACGGAAAGCGCCTCCAGGGGGTCCAGGGAGAGAGCGCCGCCGAGCCGCACGGGGAGGCCGCCCAGGTCCGCGGAAAGCATGACGGCTCCGTCCTGGGTCAAAAATCCCTCCTCCACCTGGATGGAGTAAAGGGGGGTAGTCAGGGTAATCTCCCGTAGTGTCACGCGAATGGGCTCCACAGACGCCGAGCTCCCGCCTTTCTTGCCTCCGTAACGGGCGGCCAAGGCCGACAGGTCCTCCATGTTCGCCCGCACTCCGTCGATCTCCAGGTCCGAGAGCCAGAGAACCCCGCGCCGCAAATGGCTCCAAGAGGGACGGATCATGACCCGTTTCGCGCTCAAAAGAAGGGAATCCTCCGAGGTCAGCTCGACGCCGTTCAAGGTAAGGCCGGAGTAGAGGGTGCCGCCCACGCCGGCCACCTTCAAGGCGGGCACGGAAAGCTCCCCGAATCGGCGCACCAGGGGCTCCACCAGCACAGGGCCTATGGGTCCCCAAAGGACGCCGCCGGCAGCGATCAAAAGAACCGTCGCGAGAACGGCGAAGATACGAGCCAAAATTTTCGTCAGAAACCTCAAGCGGCAGGACCTCGATTCGTCATCAGGACATGGATCTCCCGGGATTTTTTTGAAGGCTTTTTTGTGGATAAGTGGATAAGCCTGTGGATAAATACCCCTTACGGGAAGAAAATCTCCCTTTTTTTGGCCTTTTGTGGATAAGTGGATGATGTGGACGACCTCAAAAAAGGAAAAAGCGCAAGTCCCAATTTACAAGAGTGTTTGTAATCGTTCCAACAAGTCGTCATTACCCCACCGAATGTACACGCCACTCCAGGTCGGGACAAAGCCACGGATCGCCCCCGGCGGAGATGCGCGCGTGTACCATCTCGGCATCGCCCGCGGCCTCGGGGGCCACCAGGTGGGTCACGCCCAGGGACGCGAAGCTTTCGCGCAGCCAGGGGAGGCCGGGGCCTTGGAGAAAGCAGCCCTTTTTCGTCTTCAGGACGTCCGTGGTGGAGATCAGCCACCGGTCGCGGATGGCCTCGGGGAAGAGCCACACCCAGTCCGCCCTTTCGGCGCCCTCGGCGAAGTCCTTCTGGGGAAAGCAGCCCTGGCGGTTGTCGTCGAAGATGGCCACGTTCCACCCCCAGTCGCGCATCATAGAAATCAACTCCCGCTGATACCCCAGCACGGCCACCTTGTCCCCCTGGGCACAGGGCATAATGGCATCCATGGGGAAACCTCTTCCGGGAAAAGGCAGAAGCGCCGCGCACGCCGCCGTCGCCGCCGCGAACTCCTGGGGAAACGGCGAGACGATCAGCTCCGCCAATTGAGCCATAGATCCCCCCAGCAGCAAGTTCGTGTGGGCCTCCCGGGCCGTGTGGGCCTCCTTCAGGGAGTTGGGGACACAGCCGATGCCCCACCGGCCATCGGACGCGATCACGAGGCTCGCGTGCCACCCCAGGACCAGCCTCGCCACCGAGACGTCTTCGCACTTGCGAACGCCGCTCACCACATCCTCGAAGAAATTCATGACGCCCCTCCTCCCGGCCTTCTTGGCTTCTTGCTGCGTCGAAGTCCGACCGCGTCTATCTTAACATACGGATGGCAGGCAGAAACAGTCATATAAACGGGAAGGGCTCCGAAACTCTCGCATCGCCCCTCATTCCGAGGGCGAAATCGCTCCCAGATAGACGAGGCCGAAAACAATCATCGACGCCGCCATGAAAAAATTGTACATCGCGCGCCCTCTTTGACCGGCGCGGTAGCGCACCGTTCCCAGATACGCCATAGCGAAGGCGCAGGCAAACAAAATCCACACAGGCAGGTTACGCATCGATATATCCTTCCTTTCGAAATTAAAGCTCAGGGGAACGACTCACGCGACACGTTCTTCGTCGGTTCGCTGCTTATCGTTCGGCCTTTACGGGGTCCTCGGGTAGTCATCGCAGGCTCGCAAAATGGCCCGCGTGTTTTTCGCAAGGAAAAAACCTCCCCCTATGTAAGGAATCAAAATCCCCGGCACGGCGCCCAGAACCCAGCATACGAGACGCAGGAAATACTCCGGGAGCAAAAGGGGAAGTGCCCCGGGCGCGAAGTAACCGGCAAGGACCACAAGCGGAACGATCACACCTCCACGGCGAAAGGAGCGAAATTTTTCATTTCCTTTGCCGATGCCGAACATTTTCCGAAGATGGAACAGCTTGTCAAAGAGATTCCAGAGAATACCCCCTCCCCCAAGAACGATGCAATACCAGAAAAAACTCCTCTCGGGGCTTCCCGAGAGAGTGCGTACCAGGTTGAAAAACCACCCGCCGCCAATACCTCCCCCCAGAGCGAGAACGTATCGGGCCCACCAGAGACGTTCGATTTCTTTCCGCTTGGCAAACAAACCGGTCACTTTCTGAATGAAATGAATATCCTCCGAGATTATCTTTTGCTCTTTCAACTGTTTCAGGCGTTCGATCACGGGCGAAACCGTTCGAGCCTGAAGATCGTCCCCAGGCTTGGGAAAAGTCGACAGCTCGCCCAACAAAAACGCGATCTTTTCCAGAAGCGCAGGGACGTGTCCCAGACAGCGCACTCGCGCCGTCCTCTCGTACTCGTCGAGACCCAGGCTCTCAAACATGAAAGAATAGGGATCCCTTGGGAGCAGCAATCCCTGTTTTTCCCAAAATTCCAGCTTGGCCACGCCCTGGGCGTAGGTGGACGCGGCGCGAAACAGGGACCGCAACCCCTCCGGCAGGACGTAATTGTTTTCGAGTTCCTCAAAGGTCTCGCGCTTCAGAGGCAAACCCTCCATCCGCGACAGGGCCTCCAGGGTTTTCTCAGGGGGTTGAGCGTCAACGGGCAGAAGCCATGCCTCCGGCTTCTGAATTGCCTCGCAGCAGACCCACTGCTGGTAGAGGTTTTTGTGGGTCAGAAGGCGCAGCAGGCTGTAAAAAAACGGTTCCGCCTCCCGGTTGGAGAGTTTGAGATATTCATCGTAAAATGACAGCAATTGCCCGCTGCCCAGCATCTCCACCACCCGGGTCTCCGCCTCCGACGCCTCGTGACCGATGGCGCGCGACAGAAAAAGATACAAGCTGCCGGCATCGATCTGCTTTCCCATCAGGCAGAACGGGCAGGAGGTGTTCTCGTGGACGAACCGGAAAAGCCGGAAAAGAGCCTCTTCGGGGGGCTTTCCTGCTGTGTCGTTCCCGAATGCTGTGGCCTCGTCGAACATCATGCGGCTTTCGAGCCACCGCCGCACGTAGCGCAGATACGCCGAAGCATCGAGCCAGGGCGTTTCGGAAGCGGCGAAGGCCCGTGCCAAATCTTCCAGCGTGAGGTAATCCTTTCCCCCAAAGCGAAAGGGTTTTCTTTTGTCCTGGGAGGATGAGCCCGGGGGTTGACGTTCTTCGTAGAACTCGGGAATGTCATGTTCGCCGACCAGCCATCGGGCGACCTCGCCGTACCCCCACCGCCTGCCGTCGTCCTTCGTCAAAAGCCCCTTGAGCAGCAGCCCCCAGCGCGAGTCCAGAGAGGCCGGGATCTCCACGTTGCCGATTGTCAGCTTATGGATGATTTGGGATTCCGCCAGTCCCTGGAAAGGGTGTTCGCCCGCGAGAAGTTCTAGGACGATCATACCCAGGCCCCACCAGTCGCAGGGGCGGCCCACGAGGCGGCTGAAGGCCTCTGGGGCCCAGTACATGGGGGTGCCCTTCAAACTCGTCATTTTGTTGGACATGTCCGAGGCCAATAGCGAGGAAATGCCGAAATCCGTCAGGACCAGGTCCGGCGGCTCCAGGGAGCGGGCCAGGACGTTGGCGGGCTTGATGTCGCAGTGAACAATTTCGTTGAGGTGCAGGCAATGGATAGCCTCCGCCAGGTTGGAAACGAGGCCCACGATGAAGGCGGTTTTTCGTTTTATGCCGGGCGGCGCATCCCGGAGGGACCCCAGGGGAACGTACTCCAGCAGCTCGTACCAGCGCCCGGCGCGTTCGTCGAACCCCGTCTCCCTGAAAACGACGAAGTGACGGCTGTTGGCGCGGCTGACCTCGGCGACGCGTTGCAAAATTTCCGGCTTGGGTTCGAGCCGATGACGGTAAAGTTTCAACA
>JAISWV010000093.1 GCA_031270755.1 Synergistaceae bacterium | reverse complement strand
ATCGGCTCGTAAAAATTCTGGTTTCATTATAATATTTTATGAACAACCGTCAACTATGGTGTAAAAAGTTTACTTGAGTTTTATTTTTATTTTATACTCGCGGGCGGATAGGTTTCCCAGAGGCAAGCTCTCCGTAGCCCTCGAGAGCTCTGGGCGTCGCTTGACTTCACTGGGAAAAAATGCTAACTTGAAAATGAATTTCAGCTTGCTGCTTGTATAGGCGATTTATGATTTACGATTTGACATTACGATTTGAGTGGCTCGATAAAATGATTTTTTACGGCAGACGCGCGGCCTTGGTATTGTGTGTGTTTTTTTTGATTGTCTTCAGCCTTTCGACCGTATTCGCCCTGGTTTACGGGGATCATGAGCATGACCACGACGGCGAGGAAGGATGTTGTTCTGTATGCGCGCAGATTACGGCCTTCCATAATTTATGGAAACGGCTGGGCGTAGCGCCCCCAGGTGAAGGGGCTGCGCGAGAAGGCGGCGATGTCCTTTTCGTTTCGGCGCTTTTCCGTTCTTGGATATATTTCCCCACTCTCACCGCGTTGAAGATGCGAATGAACAGTTGATGTACCCTCCGGTCACGTTCCCGCCGCGTTATTTTTATTTTATTTTTTTATTTACGTTCCCAGACACAAACGGAGGTATTTTTTATGAAGAAGTGGATTGCAATAGCTCTTACGGCCGCGCTGCTGGTCGTGGCAGTGCCCGCCTGCGGGTGGGCGGCGGATTCCGGTAAAAAGATCAACATCGTCACCACGATTTTCCCGCCCTATGACTTCACGCGCGAAGTTGCGCAAGACGAGGCCGAGATCACCATGCTTCTGCGGCCGGGCTCGGAGACTCATTCCTACGAACCCACTCCCCAGGATATCATCAAAATCCAAAACTGCGACGTCTTTATCTACGTCGGAGGGGAGTCGGACGAATGGGTCAAGAACGTGCTGAAGGCGATAGACGCGCCTAAAATGCAGATAGTGACCCTTATGGACTGCGTGAGCGTGGTCGAAGAGGAAATCGTCGAAGGTATGCAAGAGGAAGAAGAAGAGGAGGAGGAGGAGGAGGGGCACGTTCACGAAGAGGAGTACGACGAGCACGTCTGGACCTCGCCCAGGAATGCGAAGCTGATCGTGCAGAAGATATCCGGGACGCTCTGCGAGGTCGACGCCGTCAACGCCGATGCCTACAAAAAGAACACCGCGGCCTGTCTCGAAAAACTGGACAAGCTGGACGCGGAGTTAAAGAAGGTCGTGGACGGCGCCGCCAGGAAGACCCTGGTCTTCGGCGACCGTTTCCCGTTCCGGTATTTTGCCGATGCTTACGGGCTCAGCTATTTCGCCGCCTTCCCCGGCTGCTCCACCGAGACCGAAGCCAGCGCCGCGACCGTGGCCTTTCTGATCGACAAGGTCGAGGCCGAAAAAATCCCCGTGGTGTTTCACATCGAGCTGTCCAACGAGAAAATCGCGGATACGATCTGTGAGGCGACGGGAGCCAAAAATTTGCTGCTCCATGCGTGCCACAACATCTCCAGGGACGATTTTCAGAAAGGCGCGACGTATCTCGGCCTCATGACGGCCAACATAGACGCGTTAAAGCAAGCTTTATATTAGCGAACTCAAATCGAGCGAACTTCGAAGCGGGCTTTGATATCGAAGCTTTGATTTTGATCTTGAAGCTTTGATTTTAATATTGAAGCGCGGCGTGTTTTCTTGAGCCTTGCGGCATCCCGCCCGGAGATTCTAAAGAGGAGCAGCGCGTTCGCCGATATCACAATTAGAAAGAGCTGAGGATATTCGTGGAAGGAGTGAGTCCTCTTGATAGAAAAAATTACGGGGCAGTACGGGATCGACGCGATCGCGCGGGCGAAGGCGAAGAAGAGCTACAAGGTCGGCGGCTCCAACAACGACACGGACGAGGCGAGTTTCAGCCTGTTTGCGGTGGAGCTCGCCCGGGCCTCCGGGGAGCTGAAAAGCGTTCCCGAGGTTCGGCAGGACCTGGTGGACGACTTCAAGAAAAAGGTGGAGGCGGGCGAATATCGTCCTCCTCTCGAGAAGATCGCCCACAACCTTTTTCTGGCGGGAATATTGAACGGCGAGGATGCTTCGGGGGGCGTTTGACCTTCCCCCCGAATGCACGGTTTCGATTTCGGCGCGTTGAAACTGAAACGTGGAGACTGAAACGTGGAAGAGCAGGATCTGTCCGTCCGTGCGCTGATTCATGTTCTCTTGGAAGAGGCCGACTTGATCGACGAGCTTCGGGATGCCGTCGTGGAACAACGGGAGTCCGTCAAAAACGGCGACTACGTCACGATGCAGGATTTGATGAAACGCGTCCAGGACACCTTTTTCCATGTCCAAGCTCAGGAAGCCCAACGGGTGCGCCTGGCGGATTCCGCGGCTAAAAAATTCGGGTGTGAACCACGTATATCGGCTCTTTCGCAGGTTGTCCCCGAAGAAGAACGCGCCCTTTTCAGAGGCTCGGGAGAACGGCTGGGGCATTCCATTTTCGCGCTGAAATCGGAGATGACGATTTTGAGCGGTTTGATTGAACAGAACGAGCGTTTCAGCGCGATGCTTCTTTCCGAGTGGCGTCGCCTGGACGCTGGTTTTATACGTTCCGGCGGTCTGGATTTCAGGGGGTAGAACCGATGCTGAATATTTTTTCCGGGTTGGAGATGGGTAAGCGCGCCCTCAACGCGTTCCGGCAAGGAATCGAGGTGGCGGGGCACAACGTCGCCAACGTCAAAACGGAGGGGTACTCGCGCCAAAGGGTGAACCTCTCCACGACCGACCCCTACACGGTGCCGGGGTTGTCGAGCCCGGCCATTCCCGGACAGATCGGGACGGGCGTCAAGGTCGACGAAATCATTCGCATCCGAGACGAATTTCTCGACTTCCAGTACCGCTCCGAACTTTCCACTTTGGGCTACTGGTCCAAGATCAACGACCTTTACGAGACGGTGCAGCTTTACATCGCCGAACCTCAGGGCGACGGAATCCGCGCGGCCTTCGACTCGTTTTGGGGCGCGCTCCAGGAGCTCCAGGGCAACCCGGAGAGCGTCGCGATTCGGGAGTCCGCGGTGCAGTCCGCGAAATCTTTGGGCACGATGCTCGACACCCTCGTCAAGGGGTATGATCAGTACGCCTCCATGACCAACACGGAGGTAAAGTCCCTCGTGAGCGAGGCCAACTCCATGTTGTACGAAGTGGCGGCTCTGAACAAACAAATTTACCAAATCAAGGCGCTGGGCCAGAACCCCAACGACCTCTTGGACAAGCGGGACCTGATTTTGGACAAGCTGACGGAGATGCTGGACGTGGACGTTCAAGAGCCCTTTCAGAACGGCAACATCACGGGGGAATTTTTCCTCACGTTGAACGGGCGCACCCTCGTCCAGGGTGACAAGGTGCGGGAGCTGGTGGCCCACGCTTTCCAGTGGGAAAACCAGACCTACTACGACGTTCAGGTCCGGGACAACGAGTTCGACATCGTGGAAGACCCCAACGTAGCCCTGGCGCTGGCCACGGGCCCGGAGGGCATCCACCAGCTCAACGTCTACCGCCTGGCCAACGGCGAAGAATGGACGGTAGGTGGAGAGGACCCCCTATGCTTGAACCCCAACGGGTCGCTGAAGACCATCTTGACGTCGAAAAATTTTACAGGCGGAGATTTGCAGTTGGACAACACCCAACCTTCTTATGAATTCACCGTCACGTCGGGAAACGACAGTGTGAAATTTACGTTGACGTGGGATGCGACTGGTGGTTCTGCTGGCACGGGTGAATGGGATATGAAGGCAATAATAAATACTATTGATCCTCCCTCTTCAGTATCTTCCACCAGTGTAGGTAGTTCAGATTCCAGTATGCTGACTGTAGACGAATTGACCCAATACATGCAAAGTGTTTTTGACAGTAATACTCCTCCTATACCGATTTCCGTCACCTCGAACGGCTCTTCTTTCACCCTCACTTCCGATGTGGATTCCGTTTCTGTGACGGACGTTTCGGGGTTGCTGGGCATGACCACCGGCTACGTCCGTATGCGCGTGCGGCCCATGACCGCAACCGAGGCATTGGGGCTTTCCACGTCTTTCCGCATTCAGGTGGGGAGCCAGGGTACCCAAGTGGCGTCGAAAAACTTTGCCAACACGGGCAACCCTGACCTGGTCCCGGGAGACATCCTCGGGGTGGGGCAGGAGGGAGAAACCTACACGTTCCGCGTCGGGGCCAGCGACTATCAAGTTGACGTCACGGCAACGTGGGACAAAAATACAAACAAGTGGGTATTGACCAGCGACACGGGGGAAACGGTCACGTCGGCATCTACTCATTT
>JAISWV010000012.1 GCA_031270755.1 Synergistaceae bacterium | reverse complement strand
TTTCGTTATCGCCAAACCCAGACCAATACCGCCTCGGGACCTTTCTCTTGCCATGTCGGTCCGATAGTAGGGTAAAAAAATTTTCCCCAACTCGTCCTCCGTGACACCGTGCCCGTGGTCTCTGACCGTAATCACGACTCGCTCCGTTTCATTTTCTCGTTCCCTGCGCATATCGATTTCGACGCAACTCTCAGGATCGGCGTGGCGGACGGCGTTCTGAATGACATTGCCCAGAGCCCTTTTCAACAAAAGAGCGTCGCCGCGAACGGTTAATTCTGGAAGACCAGCGATCGCGACCCTTTTTGCGGCCGTGTTTTCAAACGCCGCGTCATCAAACGCCGAACGGATCACGTCGTCCATCCGCACGGCTTCAAAGCGCGTCAAATCCGCTTTTTCAGTGCGGGTAAGCGTCAGAAGTTCTTCCACCATATCGTCGATGCGTTTCACTTCCAGTTCGATTCGCTCCAGATATTTATTCTCAGGTTCTTTAATGGGGTTTAATTTTTTTCTCAAAAGCACCGCAGCGAGGTTCATTCGCTGCAACGGAGACCGAATTTCATGAGAAATATCCAGTAATAGTCGCTTCTGGGAAGAAATCAGGTTTTCCACGCGTTCAGCCATTTTGTTAAAACTTTTGCCCAAAGCGGCGATCTCATCTTTGCGTTTGGTGACACTCGCGTCTGCCCTCACGGCAAAATCTCCTTCCGTCATTCTTTGAGTGATGTCCTGAAGTTTCGATAGCGGCGTCATCAAGTTTTTCACCAGCATGAAGCTGAAAAGAATGGACATGACCGCCGCCGACAGAGGAATTTTGATAAAATTCAAGAATCCCGACATGCCCAGAGGATGGAATGAGGCAAATATTCGCGTGCGCCCGGAAGGAGAAACCCCGGCGGCAAAAAATGGCTCGCGCGGCGACGCCTCCGGACGCGCTGCGAGTCGTTCGGCACCTTCAGTAAAAAAAGTTTTCCCATCCCGTTCGATGCGGATTTCCAAATCGCTTGCGCTTTTCACGTTTTCGATCCACGGTATAAGGCGTTCATCGGGAATGGAATCCACCTGGCCGGCCAATTCCGAGACATGCCACTCGAGGTGCTTGAAAATTTCAGGGGTTTTCCGGCTGCCCCTGTTCAGGAATACGCGAGTGACGTCGGTCAGGTAAATGATGATCATTGGGAGGAAAAGCACCAGTAGCATCGTAAGATATATTTTCCAGAAAAGGGAAAAAGTCGCGGCGCGCTTCATGGGGTTTCTTCCGTGAAATCGTTTTGGGGATAAATATACATATAGCCTTCGTTTCTCAATGTCTTGATTCGCTCTCTCCCGTCGGGATAAGGCCCAAGTTTGTGTCTCAACCGGCTTATATGAACGCTCAGGCTTCTGTCGAAGGAAGTATATCCGCGCCCAAGAACATTCACGGAAAGCTGTTCCGACGATATTTTTTTGCCCGCGCAGGAGATCAACTGATCCAGCAGGCTGAATTCGACATTGGTCAAGTACACGTCGGCGCCAGCGATTTTGACGGAGAGGGATTCCCTGCACAACTCCAGATCGGCGAGCGTGTCGACATTGCGGGCGGGTCTTGCCTTGGAATCGCCGGAACGGCGCAAAACGGCTTTGAGTCTGGCCAACAGCTCCCGCGCGTCAAAAGGTTTGCAGATGTAATCATCCGCCCCGATTTCGAGGCCAACGACTTTGTCGATTTGATCTCCTTTCGCGGAAAGCATAACCACAGGCACATTCGATATGCTGCGTATCTCCCTCAAAACATCGAAGCCGTCCTGTTCCGGCAGCATGACGTCCAAAATTACGATATCGTACGCGCGGCTATTCAAAAGCTTCAATCCTTCGCTTCCCAAATAGGCGCAGGCGAATCCGAAACCTTCCGATTGCAGATAATCTTTGAGCAGCGCGCAAAGATCTACGTCGTCATCTATTACGAGAATGTGTCTGATTTTTTTACCTCCCTCGGCATTCATCTCGTATCGCCACACCCGTTGCCGATTTTACACCCTACGAATTTTTATGAAATAGCGCTACGTTTTTCTTCACGATTTGTCGCGTTTTTTGCATTCATTTACTGTACGTTTGCGTGGGCGAACTATACTGAAAAAAGAAGCATCGGCAAAGCGAAATTGCCGAATCGTCGTCCGCTGAGGCGGCGCAGAAGGCCCAAATCCGCATGTTGATAAATTTGAATCACAATAGATTCCGTCCATTTCTGAGTTTATACAATTATGTTTTTCACCCAATGGGTGCAAGTTCAGTTGAGTGAGAAGCGTTGCTATTGTTGATTTTAGCATCACTACAAAGTGCACAACCTGTGGATTTGGGTTATCCTCAGATACTTGACATACGACCACATGAGAAGCCCCTCCGGGGTAAAAGCCTATAACACAGACGCAAGAGGCGAGGCAAAGAACCTTTAAGAACGTAATAAACAGGGCGCGCGGACATTGCCCCCTAAAATATCAAAGAGGCTCGAATCTTCGCGTAGAATGGAGCGGGAGGTGATTTGATGTCACGGATTGAAAACAGAGAGTAACTATTCAGTCGCATTAAAGAATAGATGATTTAAGGAAGAACAAGTATACATGTAT
>JAISWV010000233.1 GCA_031270755.1 Synergistaceae bacterium | reverse complement strand
CTGGCCTGCCTGCGGCTGAGGCGGGCGTAGGTTCTTTTCTTTTCCAGCGGCGCGAAAAAACGGTCGAACCATCGGGCCAGCTCCACATCCCAGGGAATGGGGGCCTGGAAGAGAGCGCGGACCTCTTCCTCCAATCCGGCGGGAATGAGCCCCCGGGAAGATGTATGGTATTCCAGACCGTCTCTGAGGGCACGTCGGTAAAATTCGTCCAAATCCACCGGCGCGTTATGAAAGCGGACCTCCCCTTCGCCCAGAATGTCCGAGAGCCCCACCCCCCGCAGAGTGGCCAGCTTTCTGAACTTGCGGATGTCCTTGACGATAACGTCGTAGATCTGCTCGGCGGACATGCCCTCGAAGTCGTTCTCGAACAAAAGGTCGATCTGGGGCACGTTTCCGACGCCCATCTCCACGAGCCAGCCGTTGATGACGTAGTCGCACGCCACGTTCCAGAGGTACGGGTCGCGGCCCTGGCAGCGGCTTTGATGACGCAGTCCCACGTGCAGAAGCTCGTGAGCCATGACGAAGCGGTATTCTTCCTCGGTCAGACCTCTGCCGGGGTTGAAATAAATCGTCGAAAGGCTCTCGCTGACGGCGGCCACGCCAATTTCTTCCCTCATACATATTGCCGGGTCCTCGACGATCTCGAAGGACGCGGCCAGGGCCCCCAGCAAGGGGTAGCAATTGACAAACCAGCGGCGCGCCCTTTCGGCGGGCTTCATCTTTTCGAGTGAGCGATCGCTGGCGCTTTCCAGGTATCCCGCCGCCACACCCACTGCGGCGCTGACGGCGTCGACCAGTGCCTGTTCGAAAATTTTCGCGAATTCACGCTTGGGGTCTTGTATCATGCGGTGGAGAAAATAAGAATAAGAACGCTGCGGCGTCGTTTCCATGTCTATATAGCCGGCACCGAGGGAAAACCCTCTATGGGTTTCATCGAGCTCCAGGGGCACCAGTTTGCGATACAGTTCTTCCTCGGAAAGGGGCGGATAGGGAAGGTCCGTGTTCACAAACTTCGGAGGGGTGAAGAGCTTGACGTCTTTGAGAAAACGGGTGACGACCATGTCGCAGGCGATGTTCCACTTGACGGGGTCCGCCCTGGCGGTGCCTTTTTCCTCGAAGTGCCAGAAGGCGTAGTGCAGCAGCCCGTGGGCCAGAACATAGGCCCATTCCTCCGGGGCGAGGCGCTTGGAGCGGTTCACGAGAAGTATCTGGGAGCTGTCGCACCGCGCATAATCTTGGGTCTCCCTGAGGGCATTGTCCCGGGTGTTGACATGAATGTGCCGCAGTAAAGGGGCAAAAACAGGATTTTTCGAGACCAGATCGTAGCCGGCCTGAAACTGTTCGAGCCAGAAATCCCTTTTCTTCCGCTCAGCCATTTTTTTGTTCCTTTTGCACTAAACGGGGCAGATCGCGGACGACCTCCACCATAAAGTAGCCGGGCAAACTCTCTCCGTCGTCGTTGGCGACCACCATCTGGGCAATTTCGAAACTGATGGCGGCAAGCTCTTTGAGCCGCGTCTTGGCGGCGAAGATCAGTTCTTTTTCCTTCGAGCCGGAAAACTCCTTTTCTTTGGGCAAATTTTTGAGCAGATGGGCGCGGAAACTCTGAGCCAGAAAATAAAGGATATCCCGCTCTTCCGGTTTGCCGGGCCACCGCTCCTTTCCGTCGATGATGGCGGTGATGGCGTATTTGCGGCGCAGTTGTTTGACAAACGCGCGGAACTGGACGGCGTGGGCCGGGGTCAAAGTGCCGGCCGTCAAAACCTCGATGTCCGCGTCGGAGATGCGTTCGCCGTACTCGCGCAGGGCGTCGGAGAGCATGTGCCAAGAACGGGGAGTGGAAAAGGCTTCCTCGGTCTTGGGAGGCTTCGACCACAGGTGATCGGGGCGCTGAGTGATGTAGTCCGTGACGAAGGGGTGGATATCGTTGGAATAGGCCCACTCCAGCCAGTCCTCGGAGGAAACGGAGAGCTCCACGTGGACCATGCGATTGAGGAGCGCGGAGGACATGGGCTTCACGATGGCCGCGTCCTGCGCGCGGTTCCCCGCTCCGATCACGACGGACCCTTTGGGAAGACGGTACTCCCCCACCCGGAGGTCCGTGATGAGGCTGTAGAACGCCTTTTGAATTTCCTGGGAACAGGCGTTCAGTTCGTCGAGAAAGAGCACGTAGGGTTTTTCCCGGACGATCATGGCGGGCGGGAAAAATTTCGAGCATCCGTCCACTATCTGGGGCACGCCGATAACGTCCTCCGGGGCCAGCTGACTGCCCAGCAAAGAGACGCACTCCATACCGAGTTCGGCGGCAAACTGCTCCACCAGCGAAGATTTGCCTATGCCGGGCGCTCCCCAGATAAACACGGGCCGTACCGTGCCCACGTTCAAAAGAAACTCCTTCAGCTTGTTCTGTGTCAGGGCAACTCCTAAATTCATATATTCTCCCTATCGTCAAACTTTTATAGTGAATCAAAACAAAAAGCCTAAAGTTAGAATAGCTAAAAGCAAGTGATTTGCTATATTTAACATTTTCAACTATATCGTCAAACTTTTATCATCGAGCCAAGCTGCCCGAGGAGACCCGATACGTTCTCCACCTTGATACTTTCGACCTTGTCGCAGATGCGCTCCAGATACTCCAGCTCTTTCAGCTTGTAGAGCGTGGCGTTCTCGTCCATGAGTTTCGCCGTGTTGAGAAGGCTGCGCGTCGAGGCCACCTCCTCCCGGCGCGTGATCACGTTGGCCTGAGCCCTTTTCTCCGCGATCAGAACCGTGTTCATGATGTCGCGAACCTCGCCGGGCAGGATGATGTCCTTCATTCCCGCGCTCAAAAACTCCACAAAAAGCTCGCTTTCCCTCTGTTTTAGGAGCGTCAGCACCCGCGAAGCGATAACGTCTTTTGCCTCCAGCACCTCGTCGAAGCGCATACCCCCAAGCATCCCGCGCAAGGCGAGTTGGACGGCCGCGTACAGTTGCGTCGAGTGATCTTTGACCTTGACGCCGATAGCGAGGGGGTCGGCGATACGGTACGAACAAACGAAGTTCACCCGGAGCGCCACCTTGTCGGACGTGAGTATCTCCTGCCCCGATACATCGAGCTGAGTTGTCCTCATGTCGTACGTCGTCCAGGATATGTCGCGGCCGTTTCTCCAGAAATAGTGGGTCCCGGCCGGCAGCCTGCGGACAAATTCTCCGTTTATGTAAAGCATTACGGCAGACCAATCTTCTGCCTTGACTCTGGCGCAGATATCGTCTGGCAGGTCTTCCAGTACGAAGGGCGGAATATCGGCGGCCGTGGAGTCGTCCTGCATGTCTATGATTCTGAACGTATGGCGCTTGAAGACGTTCCAGAAGGCGTGAGTTCCCTTTCGAAGAACGCCGGAGTAGCGCCCGTCGACGTAGTGCAAGGCTATTTGCCCGTCCGTGACGTCTACCTTGCCGACGCTCTTCAGAAAATTTTCGTCTTTGCTGAACATCGCAAGCTCGATTTCATCGATTGACGATTCATCGGCCTCGTCGGACACGTTTGTCACTTTCGAGCTGTAATGAAGAAACGCTGGGACAATGTTCAGCCCTTGTGTCAGCATACGGACGAAACATTCGTTTTTGAAGAGAAACCCCCTCTGAGTGTCTTTGATATAAATGCGCTTGCAGTACGGATCCGATATTGATCTAAGCACCGATTCAGGAATATCCCCGGCCGGATCCTCGTCGGATGTATTGAGAATAATGAAACTGTGATGTTTGAAAATATTCCAGTACACGTATACCCCCCTGGGCAAAATCTCCGCAAAGCGACCGTCTACGCAGTGCAAGGCCTTCTGTCCGTCGCCAATCTCCACGCGCGCCGTACTCTTCAGGAATTTCTCGTCTCTGCCGTAGGCGGCAAGGAGGCCTCCGTCGCCGAGAGGTTTATCGTCAACCAGCTCTACGACTACTTTATAACCCAAAAACGAAGGTGCAAAATGTCCGCCCGGTTCCAGCATCCGCACAAAGCGTCCGTTGCGGAAAAGAAATCCTCGCTGGTCCTCGTTGATTGTCATTTTCATAGTCATAGAAATTCATCTCCAATCTCAAAATTTGGGGGACCATGCCTGCGAAACGCAAAAACGGCGGGGTCTCGGTTGAGTCCGTATCTTCCGCAACCGGGCTGCTTTGCGGCGGCAAACTGGGTTGCGGCGATAACCGAACGATATCCCCAAGTCCGCATGGCCGTTCCGCGAGAACTACACGCATGGCCTGGTCCCTCGTCCATTTTGTCAAGTACAGTCTTTGTACTTGACCATACCACCTTCAATTAGCGTTCGTACTGCTTGTCATCCATTCCCAATACTCGAATTGGCGCGGGAGTCGAACCCGCAAGGCACCGAGGTTTGGAACACCACCACGGCAGGGCCGCGGGCGCCTGGGAGCCCTTTTGAAACTCCCTTCCCCGATGTGAGAGATGATATCAAAGCCGCGTGAATAAATCGAGGAAAAAAAGTTGCGAGATTTTTATTTCAATCGACCTTCATCAGTCGTAACCGTTCAAACCCTACTTCGAGGAAGACGAAGCTGATGGAGTAAAAATACTTGGCGTAGCGGTATTGAAACGAAAACTTCGGACTAATTCATTCAAAAATTTGACAGGATTTAC
>JAISWV010000228.1 GCA_031270755.1 Synergistaceae bacterium | reverse complement strand
TGAGCCCTGGCAGCAACTTGAACGTGTAAATCAGCCCGTCGTCGCTGATCTCCCATTCGCTGACCAGAGCGGGCTCGATGTGGGTACCGTCGTCGGTGGTGCGGACAAGGCCTTCAAGTATGAGAGCGCCCGTCCAGATGTCGTTCGTATAATTCATCATCACAGGATCAAGCTGCACGACGTCGTCCTGACGGCCGAACGCGATCCGAGTTGCGGCAGCGGCCCCCTCCGCGAAAGAAAAAACACTACAGGCCGTCGTTAAAATCGCAGCTGAAAGAGCCACTATAACTGAAAACCGCATCCCTTTTCTCATTTTTATGCCTCCATTCTATTTTGAACGCTTGCGACGAAAGCGCGTAACGCAAGCGTTCCCTAAGGTTTTTAGAACATGCTCTTATACATACGCGGTTTCCAGCGCCTGCGTGAAGTCCTTCACCAAGTCCTCCGTGTTCTCGATCCCCACGGAAATACGAAGCGTGCCGTTGGTGATACCCATCTTCAAACGTATTTCTTCGGGGACGGAATCATGAGACGAGAGCACAGGATAGGAGAGGGTGGTCCGATACCCGCCCAAAGTCATGGCGTAATGGGCAAGTTTCAGCGTCCGCATGAAGAGGTTCATCTTCGTCCTGTCGTCGGGCAGTTCTATACTGAGCATTCCCCCGTAGCAGCCGTTGAACATTTTTTTTGCCAGTTCGTGTTGCGGGTGGTCCTTCAGGCTCGGGTGGTTCACCTTCAACACGCGAGGATTGTCCTTCAGCGCGTGGGCCAGAGCGGCCGCGTTCTCGCATTGTTTTTTTATCCGAAGCTCAAGGGTACGCATTCCCCGCATGGTCAGCCACGCGGAGAAGGGGTCGGTTTGGGAGCCCAGAAGCACTTGAAGGTTGTGAGCCTTTTTGATCAGGTCAGCCCGGCCTGTCACGGCCCCACAGACCACGTCGCTGTGTCCGGAGGCAAACTTCGTGAGACTGTTGACCACCAGGTCAGCGCCCAGTTTCAGCGGCTTCACCAGAGCGCCTGTCATGAACGTGTTGTCCACCACGAGAATGGATCCGTTGGCGTGGGCCATATCCGCCAGCGCCCTCAGGTCCGGCACGAGGCATATGGGATTCGACACCGTCTCTGTGTAGAACATAGTCGTGTTGGCTCTCATGGCGGTTTTGACCGCTTTCAGATCGGTGAAATCCACGAAGGTTGTCTCCACGCCGTACTTGCTGAGGACATCGGTGAAGATTTCGACGGTCTCACCGTAGAGCGTTTGATCGGAGAGCACATGATCCCCCGCTTTTGTGTTGGCTATGATGGCGGTGGAGATGGCCCCCATACCAGAAGAGCAGCCTATGGAGTCCTCCCCGCCCTCCACGTAGTTCATGAGCTCGATAAGGGCGGCCCGATTGGGGTTCCTGTTGCGGTTGTAGCAGAAACCTTTTTCTTGATAGCGTTTCTCCAGTCCTGCCAAGTCCTCCACGTTGTGGGCCGTGGAGAGGTGAATCGGCAGAGCCTCAGGGTCGGAGGCCGAAAGCCGGAAATACGCCCCTTCGTTCAATAGGCGCGTCTCAAACGCGAAACTGTCGTCGAGTTCTTGATGCATGGCCGCCCCTCCTAGTCCACTGCCGGCAGGGTCAGGTCTTTCGGGCCCCGTTCGGAGAGCTTCAGGTCGGGAGAGCGGCGCTCCATGATTTCCCGAAGAGTGGCGGCGATCTTCACCTTGGCGCGGATGAAGTCGTCGTGCCAGCCGTCACTGACCCAGGGCTTGTAGATGTCGCCCTCGGATGTCCCGGGCTCGATTTTGAAGTAGACGGGGGACGCGACCCTCACGATCTCCGGGGTCTCGTAGGCTCTGAACATGCCGCCGAAGGAGTCGACGATGATCATGTACACGTCCAGCGGAATATCCACCGTCGAGCGGATGCTGGAGAGGATGGGCAGCGACACGTCGGAAATCGGATTCATGGAGTTTGCCCCCAGTTCCTGCAGCAGCTTCGCCCCGGCCGGGCTGCACTGACCGCCGAACACCGACCATTTGAAGATCGTCTCCTTCGGGAGGAAACCCTCCGCCCTCATTTGGCTCACCAGCCTCAAAGCGCCCTCGTCGTAGACGAGAAAGCCTCTTATGCCCGCCTCCACGTTACGCATCATGTCCTCCACCCAGTAAGCTATGTTGTCGGAGCCTCTGTGGCGGAATCCTTGGGGCGCGCCCTCCGGGTTGCTTATCTCTTTGGAGCCGACGTCCCAGCTTTTGCGGTGCCCGATGACCATGACGATCTCGATTTGCTCGTCACGGGCCAGCTTTGCCATGTCCTGGAGTTCTTCAAAGTCGCAGTAGGTGGAGCCGCCGACGGTACATATGGCGCGGTGGACCGGGATTTTCCTTTTCTTGGCCTCGTCCACCAAAGCCACCATGTTGGAATAGCGCTCGATCCCGGCGATCTCGATGCGGTAGTTCGCCCCGTCCGGGAAGCTTTTTTTCGACGTGGGGAGCTCCCATCCATCCCTGCCGGGAATACCCGTTTTTTCCATAAACGCCTGGATCTCTTTCAAATGCTTTGCCTTGAACATGTCCATTCCTCCAAAATTTTTTTTGCTCGGGTTTGTTAACCGACTTTGTCGCCTTTTTCCACGTCCCGTTCAGGCTGAAGAAGCACAACGCCATGTTTGGTGTAGACGCCTAGAATCAGTACCTCAGACAGGCAGCCGGCAATTTTTTTAGGCGGGAAATTCACGACGCCCAGCACGGTTTTGCCCTCCAGCTCCTCCGCCGTGTAACAGTCGGTGAACTGCCCGCTGGAAATTTTCTCCCCGATCTCCGGGCCAAAATCAATGTTCATGATGTAAGCCGGTTTACGGGCTTTACTGTTTTCCCTCGCGCTTTTGACCACACCTGCGCGGATGTCCAGTTTCGTAAAATCGTCAAATGTGGCTGTCACGGTTTATTTGCCCTCTTCGGAAGCGATTCCTTTGATGATCAGCGCCAGGGTTTTCAGATTCCCGCAGAGGTAGGTCTCTTGAACATTCACCGGGCGCACCTCTCCCTGGCGGTTGACCCAGCAGGTCACGTAGCCGAGCTCGGTGGCGGGGACCACGTCGTACTTGAAGCCGAAGCCCGCGTGCCAAATTTCCTTTTCGGTGAGTCCCAGGCGCTTTTGCGAGAGCATGAAGCCCTTGTGGCTGGGCTTATATGCGCCGGCCATT
>JAISWV010000306.1 GCA_031270755.1 Synergistaceae bacterium | reverse complement strand
AACAGCACCTTGTATCCGCCGGGGCGCTCCTCTTTGGCGACCTTCCAACCTTTGTTTTCGGCAAATCGTCCTACGTTGTCCCGGGAGGTGACGGTATCCACCAGGACCTCCACCTTGCCCGAGGGCGTTTTGTCCAGAACTTTTTTAGTCTCCAAAACGGGCTGAGGACAGGACAGCCCAGAGGCGTTTATCGTGACGACGCTCATTTTCAAAAATCCCCTTTCTTTGTCATAACCGCTCTCTGTCATGACCGCTGTTTTGATTTAGAGTCGGAATCACTCGATTTTCGTCCGGCAGCCGAAACCGATCGAGACACAGATCAGGAGCCCCGCCACCGTCGCCGGAATTCCATAAGGCCCGACTCCCGCGCCGCTGGAGGCCGCGCTGAAGTTGTGCGCAAGCGCGGCTCCTGTCAGCATGCCCAGCACGAAGACGGCCGCGTCGCCGTCCCCCTCGCCGGCCAGGATCAATTGACGTCCGGGGCAGCCCCCGGCCAGAGTGAAGGCCAGCCCCGACAACACCATACCCAGAAAGTTCCAGAGCTCCTGCGTGTGAGCTATGGGCTGCCCTTCAAAACCCGGATGAAACCGTCCCAGAGCGTAGTTGACCACGAAGGCCGCAACGGTGAAGGACACGATGCCCTTGAACAGGTGAGCGTCTCCCATCATGAGCAGGTCGCGGATCGCGCCTACGGTACAAAAGCGGCTGCGCTGAGCCAGCCAGCCGATGACGAGCCCCGTTGCCAGCGATATCAAAAGAGGAGCGTGCTGCGATCCCGGGCCTTCTTTGGAGAAAAATACGGGGCCCGCGCCGTCCGGACCGAAGGAGGACCTCGCGAAGACGAGGGCCAGCAGGGCCGCGGCGATCAGCGGCATGACGATCCCGGACGCCTTCGGGTCGCGCTCGGACGCTCCCAAGCTGAACCCGTTCCACAAAAACGCGATGCCGATCAAGATGCCGACCGCCAGCCCGCCGACGCCGTAAAGGGCGTTCCAATCTCCGCCGGCAACCCTAAGATAAGCCCTCCAAGGGCATCCCAAAAAGACAAGCGCTCCGAACATGGCGCAGATTCCCAAGACAAAGCGCACCAAAGGAGACGACCCGCTGCGGGGCGCGTATTCGCGGAAGAGCAAAGCCGACGCGAAAGCGCCCAAAATCAAGGCGGGGATCTCGGGCCGCAGGTACTGGACAACGCCCGCCCTGTGAAGGCCCAACGCCCCCGCTATGTCTCGGGTGAAACAAGCCGCGCAAAAACCCATATTGCCGGGATTGCCCCAATACACAAGAAGGGCGGCAACGGCGCCCAATATCCCTCCGGCCGCCAATGGACCGTGACGGGAGGTCAAAATTTTATCCATATTCCATCGTCCTCCAAACATGATGATACAACCCGCTATGTACCACGACAAAAAAACGCAATGCAGAACCCCCGCACCCGGCAGGGCGTCACGTGAATCCGGAGAACATGAACAATAACGCGGATAAGAATATGGAGAAGAACATGAACGATCCTCCTCAATTTATCATAACCGAGAATTTTACACTGATCCAAGCAATAAGGATACGGTATACTTGTTGCCGAAATACGAGACCAGATTGAAATAGACAGGAATGGACAAAAGAGAGGCTCGTATCGGGAGAGACTGAGAAGAAATCGAGGAGAGAATAAATGGAAATCGTACCCTATACCCGCAAAGCGCAATTTTACGAAACCGACCAAATGGGAGTGATTCACCACGCCCATTATATTCACTGGTTTGAAGAAGCCCGGGTGGACTTCCTGGCGCAGATCGGGTTTCCCTACGAACGCGTGGAATCCTTGGGCATCACCTTCGCCGTGTTGGGGTTGTCCTGCGAATACAAGTCGCCGGTGCGGTTCGGGGACACGGTCCATATTCTCGTAGGGCTTCCTTCCTGCGGGCACTCCAAGATGACCATCGATTACCGGATCACGGACAGCTTCACAGGCGAGCTTCGGACCACCGGCGAGACCCGGCACTATTTTTTCCGGAAAGAGGACGCGCGTCCCGTTTCTTTGAAAAAGGCGATTCCCGATCTGTACGATCTCTTTCACTCTCTGAGCAGAGAGTGACAAGGAATGATTCATGACCAAGAGAATATACGACTTGTTTTACAAGCATATTTTGTCGAACGAGCTCTCTTTTTTCCTTTGCGACGGTGGCCGCCGACAACGAACCTCTCATCGAAGACGCCTACAGGATCTTGTCGGACCTGGGCGCACTGCTGAAGGACAACATGCAAAACGACAGCGCGGCGATGGAGGCGGCCCTGTCCCGGCTCGAAGGGTGCGACTACGAAGCCGACGGGGATTTGATCCCCTGGCTGCGTGAGCAGCTGGACAACCTGGAGTACGAGGTTCTTCGGTCGAAATTGGAGAATTTGTGAAATTGGAGAATTTGTGCCGGAAGCCCTCAGGCTTTCTTCAAAGCGGGCTGATTTCTTCGAGAACGGCTCCTTTGAGGCACCAGGGCTCCGCGGCGGTGATTTCCACCGGGACGAGGCTTCCCAGCATCTCTTTCGTTCCGGGGAAGAGCACCACTTTGTCCGTGGGAGTCCGTCCCTGAAGGAGCCCTTCGCCCCTGGGGGCGGATCCCTCCGCCAAGACCTCGCACCTCCGGCCCACCAAGGTCCGATTGATGGAGAGGGCGATGTCGTCCTGGAGTTTGTTGACGCGGTTGAGGCGCTCCATGCGAACCTCCTGGGGCAGTGCCCCAGGCATGGCCGCCGCGGGCGTCCCGGCCCGCTCGGAGTACGCGGCCGTGTGGACCAGGTCGAAGCGGATCTCCCGGAGCGCGCTCATGGAGTCCTGAAAGTCCTCTTCCGTTTCCCCGGGAAACCCCACGATCAGGTCGCTGGAAAGCCCCAGTTCGGGAAGAAAGGAGCGCGCCATACGCACCTTTTCCGCGTATCCGGCCCGGGTGTATCCGCGGTTCATGAGCCTGAGTATCCGGTCGCTGCCGGCTTGGATGGGAAGGTTCAAAGAGGGGCACACGTTGGGTTCGCCGGCCATGACCTCGGCGATTTTTTCGGTGAAGTCCTGGGGAAGGGACGTGACGAAGCGCACTCGCTCCGCCCCCGTGCGGGCCACCTCCCGCAGCAGCTCGGCGAAGCCGTATCCGTTATGAAAATCGTTGCCGTAGCTGTTGACGTTTTGCCCCAAAAGCGTGACCTCCTTGGCCCCGTTTTCGATCAAGGCCTGGACCTCGTGAAGGACCTCCAGGGGGGGACGGGAAAGAAAACGCCCGCGCACGTGGGGCACGATGCAATAAGTGCAGAAGTTGTCGCACCCGTGGGCGATGGTGACGTAACCGCGGTACCTGTTCTCCCGCGCCTCCGGGAACTCGTCCAGGTCCAGGAACTCCCGGGGATCCTCGTCCAGGAGGGTCACCCGCCGGCCGGTCATGGCGCGCTCGAGTCCCTCCGGCAGCAGACCGATATGCCGGGGCCCCGAAACCAGGCGAACCCAGGGATAGCGGGAAAAGACCTTGTCGCCCAGGCTCTGGGCGATGCAACCCGTCAAGGCCACATAAGGGCGCCTTTTCGTCTTCCAGAGGGGAGCGTAACGTCCCAGCTCGCTCCACACCTTCTGCTCGGCTTTGCCCCGAACGCTGCACCCCACGAAGACGATCACGTCGGCTTCGTCCTCCGCCGCCTCGCTCCAGCCCCGACGCAGGAGCGCCGTCCGAGTTCTGTCGCTGTCGTAGACGTTCATCTGACAACCGTAGACCTTCATGCAAAAGCGATACAAGG
>JAISWV010000270.1 GCA_031270755.1 Synergistaceae bacterium | reverse complement strand
CGAGGCATTTCGGCGCGACGACGGAAAATATAAAACTTCCCCCGGACGTGTCGTCCAAAATGGATTCGTTGACCTTGATGAGACGCCTTGTCAGGAAAGCCAATATGCAGGCTCGCTTGATCGACCTGCCGAAAGACTGGTATAAAAGCGATGGGGGAACGCTCTTGGGCTATTACGGAGACGACCGCGAAATTGTCGCCCTGATACCGGAGAGCAACAGAAAATACCGCCTCTTCAGCGCGTCGAACTCTCATGGGTTGAGGGTCGGCGCCGCTGTCGCGTCCAAAATGCAACAGGATGCCTTCGTGTGTTATCCCGGCCTTCCGCCCAAAACCCTGGGGATGCGGGACCTCTTGCGTTTCGCCCTGAAGCACGTCTGGAAACCCGACTGGTGGACGATATGGGTGATCAGCCTCCTGTCGGGAGTGTTGGCTCTCGTCATGCCCATGATTACGAAGACCTTGTTCACGGATATCATTCCCATCAATGACCGCCAAGCTCTGGGTACTGTCACTCAGGTTATGCTGGTGTCCGGCTTTACCACCGCCATATTGGGATTGGTCAGAAGCGTGGCGTTCATGCGGGTAAAAGCGCACGGGTTGCTTCTGGAATACGCCCTGTGGTCCAGGCTTTTGTCTCTGCCGGTGCGTTTTTTCAGGAGGTACGAAGTGGGAGACCTCCTGAATCGGATGCAGGGAGTTCCTATGATAACGAACCTTTTGGACAACAGCCTGCTTTCGACTTTATTCGACTCGCTGTTTTCCTTCTGGAGCCTTGTCCTCATGTTTTACTACAGCACCAAACTCAGTTTGAGGGTGTTGGTTCCCTGGATCGTCTATCTCGTTCTCTCGGGTTTCGCGTATCAAAAACTCGTGTCCCTCTCCGAAAAAAAAGTGGAGGCCACGAACAAAACTTCGTCTCGGACCCTGCAGGTATTGAGCGGGCTGTCCAAATTCAAGCTGCAGGGAGCGGAAGACTCCGCGTTTCACCTGTGGGCGCAGACCTTTGGCGAAGAGTGGAGCTGGAAATTGAAGACGCGGTGGCGGGAGAGTTTCGTGACGATTCTCAACGCCGTCCAGCCCACCGTGACGACGTTGGTGGTCTACTGGTTCGCGGTAGGCCCCATGAGAAGCGACCCCGGCGCCGAACCGCTATTGGCCGCCGCGAGTTTCATGGGCTTTCAGGCCGCGTTTTCCGGTGTCAACGCCACCCTTGTGTCATTGGTACCTTGCGTGGCAAATATTTTCGCCGTGATGCCCCACATCGACAATATAAAGCCCATTTTGGAGGCCGAGCCCGAGGTGACGGACGACAAGGCGGACGCGGCGGCCTTGAGCGGCGACATCGAGGTGAGAAACGTGTGCTTCGCCTACGGCCCGGATTTGCCCATGGTATTGAAAGGAATTTCACTGCACGTGCGACCCGGGGAATCCGTGGCGTTCGTAGGTGGCTCCGGGTGCGGCAAATCCACTCTCCTCCGTCTGCTGTTGGGGTTCGAGACGCCGACCCAGGGCGCTATTTACTTCGACGGGCAAGATCTGGCCGGTCTGAACGTATCCTCGGTCCGCTCCCAAATGGGTGTCGTGCTGCAGAACGGGCAACTGATGTCGGGGGATATCTTCACGAACATCGTGGGCACCTCCCCGCTCTCTCAGGATGATGCCTGGGAGGCTGCCCGTATGGTGGGCCTCGATCGGGACATCGAAAACATGCCCATGGGAATGCACACGGTGGTCAGCGAGGGCGCGGGCAACATATCCGGTGGACAGAGACAGAGGATACTCCTAGCCCGCAGCCTGGCCAACCGGCCGAAAATATTGATACTTGACGAGGCCACCAGCGCCTTGGATAACACCACCCAGGCCGTCGTCACCGAGAGCATGAATAACATCAAGGCGACGAGGATAACGGTGGCCCATCGCCTGAGCACCATACAGGACGTGGACCGAATTTTCGTCATGCAGGACGGTGTGGTAGCGGAAGAAGGCGACTACGAAACTCTGATGAAGCTGGACGGCATATTCGCCAGGCTTGCAAGAAGACAGATAGAATGAGGGGAGGATAAGGTTTACAACAAATCATGGCCGATTTTGTGGACGCTCTCATGGCGGACAGGTATTTGGATCACAAATACAAAGCGCCCTTGTTGGGCGATTTTCCTCTCCCGGACGAGGCTTTTGTGTCGGAGTGGGCGGCTTGGCTGGAGGGCCGGGACGAGGGCTTCCCCGACGAAGTTCGGACGTTGCTTTCGAGAGAGGCGACGAAGGTATGGCTGGAAAAAACCCCGGCGGGAAAGATTCCCGTCGTTTACGCGGAGGACAGGCGAATCTTCGAGAGGTTGACCGCGGTCTTGAGCAGGGAGGATAAAAAGGAAGGTAAAGAGGAGAATGAAGAAAGGCGCCTTCCCGTCAGTGTCAACGCTTTCACGGTTCCCTGCAAGCATCCTTCGTTCCCGAAACACAGGGTGATCTGCCTGGCCGAGGCAGGGTACAGCGCCCTCTCCGGCGAAGACGTAGGGATCAAGAATGAAGAGTGGCTGGAAAAGTCCGCTGCGATACGCCTGCATCACGAGTGTTGTCATTATTTCACGCTGAGAGCTCTGGGAGGCATGAAAAACCACGCCCTGGACGAGGTCATGGCGGACTGTGTCGGCCAATTGGCCGCTTTCGGGCGTTACGACGCCTCGCTGCAGAGAAAATTTTTCGGCCTGAAAAATTTCAATTCGAAAGACTTTGATCCGAAAGACTTCGGCATCGTTCAGGGTGGACGCCTGGGCTTCTACGTGAAGAACTTGCCCGGGGGCGCGGTCCCGTTGGTTTGCCGGAAGGTCGACGAGGCTTTGGACGCCTTGGAGGGATATCTCGAAAAAAACTCCGAGATGGCAGAGACGTCCCACAGGCCGGAACTCATCGTGAAGCTGGCGACCCTAGGCCTTGCTGGAATAACGGAATTATGAGCTTCTTGACCCAGGAAAATCCAATGTCCGCAACTTTACAATGAAAAACGATTCAACGAAAGAACGGGGAAAAATCAAATTATTTATAATGGACGACAGCGATATATTTCGCGCCGGGCTGGCCGAGATATTGAGACAGGAAGAGGAATTCGAGTTGTCCGGCTGCGGAGAGCACTCGGACGAAGCCGAAAAGCTCTGCGTCGCTGTTACGCCGACTGTTCTTCTTATGCACGCCTCGATGCGGGAAGCGGACAAGTACTTCCAAATCGCCGAAAGGATAAAGGAGAAAGCCCCCAACGTACGGATCCTGGTCATATCCGAATTTACGGAAGTCGATTATCTTCTGAAGATCATCGCGTCGGGGTGCGACGGTTACGTTCATGGCGGCATCTCGGGGCGTACTCTCAAAAGAGTGATCCGCAATCTGGGGAACGACTTCTGCATATTCGATCAGACGGTCATAAACAAGCTGCTTCTTTTAAAAGACGGACGCCGAGAGGGCGTTCGGGTGGAGTTTTCTTCGCGGGAGCGCAAGATCATAGAATTGTTGGCGGAGGGCAAAGGCAACTCCGACATCGGCAAAGAGCTGGGGCTCGCCCCCGGTACCGTCAAAAATATTATCTCGGGCATGTTGCACCGGTGTTGTTTCAAGAGTAAGGCCCAACTCGTCAACGTCTTGTTTTCATGATTTTATTCGAAAACACGGTCCGCCGTTAAGCAAGTGACTTTTGTCACTGACGTTTAGCACTTTACTTATTCCATACTACAGGGTAAAGTCATAGGCATTCCGGGAATTGCGGCGTTGACGGGTTATCGCGTCTTTATAAAAAAGCATTTTGAGAGTGCCACAATACATATAAAGGAGTGTTTGGGAAATGGATGAGAAGCGTGTGAAAGAGTTGTTTTCGGATGAGGCGTTCGTGAAGTCTTTGTTTGCCCTGGAGACCCCGGAGGAAGTTCAGGCAGCCGTCAAGGCGAAGGGCGTCGATTTGACTTTGGACGAAATCCATGCCATCAAAGAAGGCTTGGCAAAATCCGGAGGCGAAGAACTGAGCGAAGCCGACCTGGAAAAGGTAGCCGGAGGATCCGTCGTAGGTCTGGTTATTGCCGGGATTTCTCTTGTCGTCTCGGCCGCGTCCTACACTCATGACGCAACGAGAGGCCGCTGGTAGGCGGCGATCGCGGCCGGAGGAACGAGAACCGGCGGAGCCCGTACGAATCGCTTAGTTTCTTCATCGGCTCCGCCCTTCCGAGTTTGAATTTTTTTAAACCGCGCGCCGAGGGTTTTTTAAGTCCGCCCTCGGCGCGTTCATAAAGACAAAGGTGACTCCGACATCGGCGTCTATGCAAGGAGGCGGCAAATCGGGTGTCCCAGGAAAAAGCCCAGGAGTTCATCCGCAAAGTCGGAACCGAAAGACATTTGTGGAGAATATTGGATAACTTGAAATCCAAAGACGACCTTTTGGAAGTGGCCCAATCCCTCGGCTACACATTCAGCGTGGAGGAACTTAAGCTGGCGATCGTGCAAATCATGGACCTCCAGGATGAAGATCTCGAATCCGTAGTGGGCGGCGTAAGAGGGGGATTTGGGTATGGGACGGTGCTTTCCCTCGTCAATTTGTTGGGTACGGAAAATTTCGGATAGAGTCGAGGAGAAGTGCAATGCTTTTGTCTGAATACTTTTCGCGTTTTCCCGACCGCCATGGGGTCCTAATCTCGAAGGACGCGGTTTCTCGGGCGTCCTTCCTGGGGAAACTGCTGCCTGGTGCCGAAGGAAGCGAGTTCATTTTCGAGTGCCGGCTGGATCGCCCGGAAACCGCCGGGGATTTTTCCCTGCGCGTGACGAGGCGGGAACTGCCGGAGTGGCTAACCGCCCTGCAAAGCGGGCCCTTTCTCGCCTGGAGCGGAGATTCCGCGCCGTGGTCGCGAGTGAGAGAGTTTTTTTCCCGCTGGAAATCCCGCGCGATGTTCCGCCGCATAGGAGAATTTTGGTTCGAGTTCGACTATGAAACCCTGGCGGACGACTGCCCGGCGCCCTGCTGTTTCTTCGGCGCCGAAGCGTTCGGGGACCCGGATGAGTTGAAAGACGAATTGAACGACGTTCGCGACGGGCCTCTCGCGGCTTTGTTGGGCCGCGCATT
>JAISWV010000223.1 GCA_031270755.1 Synergistaceae bacterium | reverse complement strand
AACGGGCATCATTACGTCATAGAGCTGAAGGTGGCCGAGGGAAAAGAAGCGTCTGAAAAAGCCGCTGAAGCCGCCATGCGGCAAATCCGCGAGAAAGGCTACGCGGACAAGCACGCCCCAAAAAATGGGAAAAATGTGACGCTTCTCGGCCTTGCGGTGGACAAAAAGGCGCGGCAGATAGGCCAAGCCAAGATAGAACGTCTGCAATAAACGTTCAAGCGGGCAAGGAGTTTTGTTTTGGTGTTGAAAAAGATAATTCGCTGGGCGGTGCTGCTGTGGGTGCTGGCTGCGTCTCTGGCCGAGGGCGCGTGGAACGACGACAACCTGGCGCGCATTCCCAGGGATCCGGAGTCGTTTTCTTTCGTGGTGGTGGGGGACACCCAGGGCCCCAACACCAAGTTTCCGAAAATCCTTCCCTTCATATTGAGAGAAGAAGGACTGCTCTTCGTCTTCGACCTGGGGGACCTGGTGAACTACGCCACGCCCCAGGAGTATGAGAGCACCTTTTTCCGCCACGTTCGGGGGCTGGACTTGCCGTTTTTGACCTGCGCCAGCAACCACGACCACTTCAAGTCGAAGAACGCGGCCACCTACACCCGGCTCTTCGGTGCGCCCCACTACTATGCTTTTGCCATTGGAAGCACCGCTTTCATCGTGCTGGACAACGCCCTGGACGCCTCCTTGACCGAAGACCAGTTCTCGTGGCTGGAGGAGACCTTCGAAAACGCCCGGCACTTCAAGCGGCGTTTCCTGATGATGCACCGCCCTCTGCGGGATCCTCGCCCCAACCGTAAAAACCCGCACGACATGAGCGGAAGGCCCAAGGACGTGGAGCGCCTGGGTGAGTTTTTCGACCGATACGGCGTCACCATGGTCTTCACGGGTCACGTCCACTCTTTCTACACGGGCAAATGGGGAGCGACCCCCTACATCGTCACGGGCGGCGGAGGCGGCAACCTTTACGACAAGGGCACCCCTGCGTCCTTCCACCACTACGTCCGCGTGGACATCGCTCCCGACGGCAAAGTCGTCTACAAGGTCATGAAGGTGAACGTCTAGAAGCGGATGTAGGCGACCTGGGATTGCAGGTATTCGTACAGTCCGTGCCGGCCGTCGGCGCCGCCGATTCCGGATTTACGCCAGCCCGCGTGGAAGCCCTGCATTCCCTCGAAATGCTCGCGGTTCACGTAGGTCTCGCCGAACTTCAGGTCTTTGAGCGCCCGCATGACCGTATTGACGTTAGTCGAGAACACGGAGGACGTGAGCCCGTACTCGCAATCGTTGGCCAAGGCGATCGCTTCTTCATATTCCGTGAAGGGCAGGATCGGGATCACGGGCCCGAAGATCTCCTTTTGCACGATCTCCGAATCTTGCTTGCAGCCGGTGAGAATAGTGGGCTCATAGAAATATCCCGTCTTCGTGTCGGCGATCTTGCCGCCCGTTACGACCTTGCCGCCGGCCGCCACGGCGCGTTTCACCATGTCGTCGATCTTCCGCAGCTGGTTCTTGTCGATTTGCGAGCTCATGTTGGGGACCGGGTCGGCGAAGGGGTCGCCGTAGGTAACGGCCTGCATCGCTTTCGTGAACTTGTCCATAAAAGCGTCGTAAATACTTTTGTGCACGTAGGCCCTCTCCGCGCAGTTGCAGACTTGGCCGCTGAAGATCACTCGGGAGTCTACGACGCCCTTGACCGCCACATCGAGGTCGGCGTCGGCGAAGACAATGGCCGGCGCTTTGCCGCCCAGCTCCAGGGATACCTTCATCACCTTGTCGGCGGAAGCCCGGATAACCTCTTGGCCCGCTTCCACGCTGCCCGTGAGCGACACCATGTCCGTGATCGGATGGGTCACGAGGGCACTGCCCAGGGTTTGCCCGGCGCCGGAGACGAAGTTCACGACCCCTTTCGGCAGGTCGAGAGCCGCCACCAACCGAGCGAATTCAAAGGTCGTGCAGGGCGTCAAGCTGCTGGGCTTCACGACAATGGAGCAGCCGGTCAGCAGCGCCGGCGCCACTTTGCGGGCCATGACGAAAAATGGAAAGTTCCAGGGACAGATCCCGGCCACCACGCCGATGGGCTTTCGGAAGAGGAAAATATTCTCGTTTGCGCTGTCGCTTTGGATGATCTCGCCCTCGTAAATTCGCGCCCACCCGGCGTAATAATCGAAGTAAGCCGCAGTGACGTCGATTTCCACCTGAGCGAGAGGCAGGATCTTGGCCTGCTCCGCCGCAAGGGTGCGGGCCAGTTCCACGCGCCGTTCGCGGATCGAGTCCGCCATCTTTTTCAGATAACCGCCGCGCTCGACCGCGGCCTTGGCTGCCCACGGAGCCTGGGCTTTCCGCGCCGCTTCCAGGGCATCGGCGGCGTCCTGCGCGTCCCCTTTGGGAGCGCGTGCGACAATTTCCCCCGTGTAGGGGTTTTCCACCTCGATCCATTCGGTAGAATGAGAGTTGACCAAAGCGCCGTTGATGAACTGCTGATAAGTTTCCATGAAAATCCCTCCTCTTTTTTTTGTGGAGTTTCTTTCCCGTTTTATTGTTTATATCACCAGTGCTATAAATTGTAAATGCAGCCTTCGTAAAAGGCAAACTTATGAGGTCATCTTTCGCTCGTCATTTTACAACGTGCAGGTCTTCAACCTCTCCCGCCGGGCCTCCAGGGCTTTTGCTTTGGCGAGAAGGCGCTTCTCTCCTTGATTGATTTGGGCGGCAACTTGGGCGAAAGCGGTTCCGCCGTAAGTCTTGCGCCTGGCGACGCTCTCCTCCAGGCCGAGAATTTCCAAAATATCCGGCTGCACTTCGGGGATCTGCTCTTGCCACTCCGCAAGAGTCAGCTCTGTCAAGCGTTTTTTCTCCTCCAGGCAATATTTGACGAGTTTTCCAACCTTCCAATGGGCATCGCGGAAGGGTATCCCTTTGACGACCAGGTACTCGGCCACGTCCGTCGCCAAAGCCAAAGAAAACCCTTTTTCCAATCCAGCCCGCGCCGCCTCCTGGTCCACGTCCACCTTGGCAATGAGAGGGGGCATAACCTCCAGCACACCCTTCACCGTTTCCAGAGAAGCGAAGAGCCCCCGCTTGTCTTCCTGAAGGTCGCGGTCGTAGGTCATGGGCAGCCCTTTCAGCGTAATCAACAAGTCCATCATGTGCCCCAGCACCTGGCCGGTTTTGCCTCGCACCAGCTCCAGCACGTCGGGGTTCTTCTTTTGCGGCATGATGCTGGAGCCTGTGCAAAAGGAATCGGGGAGCTTCAGCCAGCCGAATTCCTGGGACGCGTAGAAGATCAGGTCCTCGGCCATGCGCGCGGCATGAACGGCGAAAAGGCTCGCGAAATGATGATAATCGGCCATGTAATCGCGCTGGGCCACGGTGTCCAGGCTGTTGCGCGTGGGGTGATCGAAACCCAGAAGTTTCGACGTCATTTCCCGGTCGAGAGGCAGTGTGGACCCCGCCAAAGCTCCCGCCCCCAGCGGGCATTCGTCGAGGGAGTCGAGAGCGAACTCGAGCCGCCCGCAGTCCCGCAAAAAAGACTCGAACCAGGCCATCCAATAATGCCCCAGTGAGATGGGCTGAGCTTGTTGAAGATGAGTATATCCCGATATGACGACGTTCTGGTGTTTTCCGGCCCGGTCCAGAAACGTCTCCAAAAGAAGGAGCAGCGCCCCCTGCAGATCCAGGAAAGAGTCCCTGAGATAGAGACGTATCGTCGTCGCGATTTGATCGTTACGGCTTCGTCCGGTGTGAAGCTTCGCTCCCGCGGGGCCCAAGATCTCGATCAAACGGCTTTCGACGTTCATATGTACGTCCTCCAGCTGTTCCGACGGCTTCAGCTCCCCGGCACGGATTTCGCGCCGGATCTCGTTCAGGCCGTCCTCGATCCGGGCGGCTTCTTCGCCGGAAAGAATCCCTACCGCTCCCAACATTCGGGCATGAGCGATGCTGCCTCGAATGTCGTGATCGTAAAGCCGCCAATCTAGGTCCAACGACTGCGTGAATTTCAACACGACCTGGGCGGTGTCTTCTTCGAAACGCCCCTTCCACATGATTATCCCCTACTCGCTTTTTTTATTTATTTTATTTATTTGGACAAACAACCTGCCGGCAACCCTGGTTCACACGGCGGCTTTGGTTTTTTTCCCGCCTTTGAGCTGCGCCGCGAACTTCTGGAACACCGCCATTTCCTCCGGCGTCGCCTCCTGACGCTTCATGCGGGTGTCGAGATAGCCCATCCGCTCTTTCGCCCGCTTTCGCTTCAGTTCTTCGCAGACGACGCTCCAGGGGTCGGCGTCTCGGGTCCGCGTCCGGGTAAACTCCAGCTCTTCGCAAAACGCGTCGCCCCTGGCGATGAAGGCCAAGGGGAGGTGTTCGTTCATCGAATGCCATCGGGTCTCCAGTTCCTGGGGCGACTCCATCATGATCGCCAGGGCAATTTCTTTGACTCCGGTGTCGGCGATCAAGGACAATATTTCCTCGGGGCGGCAGGAGCAGCGGAGTTCTTCGTCGCGCCAGAGCATCGCGCAAAGCGCCGCCTCCAGGGGCTCGTACAGTGTCCGTTCCCCGCGTCTCGCCCCTTCGGCTTTTTCTTCCGTCCTTTTTTCCTCTGTCCTGGTGTTCCTGCCGCGGCGGGCTTGCTCCAGCTCCCTCCAAAATTGGTCGGGATAGAAACCCAGCGCCCCGGACAGCTGAGAAACGTAAGGTGCGATCATCGTCGGCTGGAGCTGCAGCAGCCCGCTCCAAAGAGAATCGACTCCGCCGCGCCGCGCCGCGGGGTCTTCCAGCTGCGCTCTCACGGCGTGAAGATGCTGCAGGACCAAGGGGCGCGCCTCGTCCACAGCCGCGTCGAAAAGGGCTTTCCCTCCCTGGGAGTTCAGCAGTTCGTCGGGGTCCTTGCCGGTGGACAGCGAAATCACGTAGACGTCGAGTCCCGAGTTCTGCAGCGTGTACATGCCGCGCAGCGTGGCCTCTTGGCCCGCCGTGTCGCTGTCGTAGCAGATGTAGCATCGGTCGGTGAAACGCTTCAACAACTTGGCCTGTTCTTCGGTGAGAGCTGTGCCCAAAGAAGCCACGGTCTCGGAGTACCCGTGGATGTGCAGCCGCAGAGCGTCCATGTACCCCTCCACCAACACCGCGCGCTTCTTTTCCCGGATGGCGTTTTTGGCCGCGTACAGCAGGTAGAGGTTGCGCCGCTTGCTATAAAGGGCTCCCTCGGGGCTGTTGACGTATTTGGCACCCTCTCCGTCCACGATGCGGCCCCCGAACGCGATCAAACGTCCCGAAATGTCCCGGATCGGAAAGGTCACTCGTCCTCGAAATCGATCGTAAAGGCCGCCGCGCTGGCTTTCCAGCACGAGCCCCGCGTCCAGGGCCTCCTGAGCCGAGACGCGCTCGTTCTGGAGCACGCGCCATACGGCGTCCCAGGAGCTGCTGCCCCAACCCAATTCGAAACGGGCTGCAGCCTCGGAGGAAACGTCGCGCCTCGCCAGGTAGGCCCGCGCGGCCTCTCCCTCGGGCGCGGCCAGCAGCGAGCGGAAGGTCTTTCCCGCGATCTCCATGACGTCGTAAAGACTGCCGGAAGTTCGTTTCGGGGCGTTGCCGCCTCGGTTTTCAAATGGCGTCAGTTCGATTCCCGCTCGGGCGGCCAAAAGCTCCAAGGTCTGGCGGAAATCCAGCCCTTCCGTCTCCATGACGAAGCTGAAAATGTCCCCACCCTTGCCGCAACCATAACAATGGTAGTTTTGGCGCTCTTGAGAGACATGGAAGGAAGGGGTCTTTTCGTCGTGAAAAGGGCACAGCCCCACGTGGTTCCGGCCCGCTCGATGCAAGCGCACCTTGTCTCCCACGATATCCAGAATGTCCAATCGATCTTTGATTCTTCTTACGTCATCGTTCGGCACGTTTTTCACCTGCAAGCAAAATAAAAGAGCACGTCGGCTTCTTCCCGCCCATTGTACCACCGAGAATCGCGACCATGCTCTCTCGAAACTGTCGCGCTGTCGAACCTTACTTAAATAAAGTCTTGTCCGTCATTCAGCTCTTTTGCATAAGAAAGCCTCCTTGCTCAATTCCATTTCTGTTTTTTTCGTTTGATCTGTTTGAAAACCTGTTTCATTTCCGCTTTGCTTCCAAACATGTGATTGATCTTCTCGTTCTCGAGCTGCCGGGAGTTCAGTCCGTCATAGGCGATTTCACGCCGCAGCTTCAGGTAATTCTCAAATCGCTTTTCCGAAAGCGCTCTGCGTTCGATGGCCTGTCGTACCGCACATCCCGGCTCCGAGGTATGAGAGCAGTCGTTGTACTTGCACTGCCGCGACAGTTCCTCGATGTCCTCGAACGTCTTCGCGAGATCGCCGGTGTAGAGGGAAAGTTCCCGCATACCGGGGGTGTCGATAACGATACCTCCGCCGGGAAGCAGGATGAGCTGCCGGTGCGTTGTCGTGTGGCGGCCTCTGTCGTCGTTTTCGCGGATTTGCTTTGTGACGAGGACGTCCTCGCCCAGCAATCGGTTGATCAGCGTGGATTTTCCGACGCCGGACGAGCCGATGAACGCGATTGTTTCACCGGGCAGGATACGCGGTTTTACGCTGTCCAATCCGTCTGCGTTCTCCGACGAGCAGACAATCACATCCACCCCTGGCGCGACGGATGAGACTTCCTCCAATCTGCTTTCCGCGTCTCCGCACAGGTCGGATTTGGTCAGAACGATCACAGGCGTTGCCCGGCTGGCCCAAGCGATTGCCAAATATCGCTCCGCCCGCCGAAGGTTGAAATCGGCGTTCAGCGACATGCAGATAAAAACGGTGTCGATGTTCGCCGCGATCACTTGCTCGTCGTTGGCGGTGCCCGCGGCTTTGCGCGTAAACACGCTTTTACGCGGCAAAACATGGTGAATCACCGCGTTGCCGCTGTCCGAAGCCTGCCTGTCTATCGCCACAAAATCGCCCACCGCCGGAAAATCAAGTTGACTGTGCACGTCGTGCACGTCATAGGCAAATTTCCCGGAAACGACGGCGTTCAGTTCTCCCGATTCTCCGATGACCTTGTACAGGTCGCGGTGCTGCTGAGAGACCCGCGCGGGAAACAAGCCTTCATATATCGCCGCCTCGCGCTCAAACGGCTCGGTGAGGCCATACTTCTTCAACTCAGAATACATCGTCATTATCCTCCA
>JAISWV010000180.1 GCA_031270755.1 Synergistaceae bacterium | reverse complement strand
TCCAACCTGACCCCTATCGCCCGGGCGCTGCTGGAGCGTTTTGACGTGCATCTCACCTACGTCGACGCCGGCTGGGCCGCGGCGGCGGGCGTTGCCTTTTCCACGGAGGTAGGGGCCTTCATCATCCCGGCGATCATGCTCTTGAACGCCGTGCTGCTTTTGCTCCGTTTGACCAAGACGGTGAATATCGATATCTGGAACTACTGGCACTACGCTTTTGTGGGCTCCTGCGTCTACGTCGTGACCAACAGCTATTTCTACGGCTTTTTGGGCGCGGGCGCTTATTGCTTCTTCTCGCTGCGCATGGCGGATTACACCGCCAGGAACGTTCACGAGGTGTTGGGGCTGACGGGCATCTCCATTCCGCAGGCGGCCAGCATTTCGGGCGCGCCCATCGCGATGGTGATGGACAAGATCTACGACAGAATCCCCGGCTTCAAGGACCTCAAGACGGACGCCGAGTCGATCAACAAAAAGCTGGGGACAATGGGCGATCCCATCATTATAGGCTTTGTGCTGGGTTTCATACTGGGACTTATCGGCGGCTATAATTTCGCCGCAACCGCAAAGCTGGGCATCAACCTGGGCGCGATCATGGTCCTGCTTCCCAGAATGGTCAAAGTCGTCATGGAGGGCCTCATGCCCATCTCGGAGGGCGCCAGGGATTTCATGAAAAAACATTTTTCCGGACGCGAGTATTACATCGGGCTCGACTCCGCCGTCACCGTCGGGCACGCCACACCCGTGGCGATCTCGGTCTTGATCATTCCCTTCTATATTTTGTTTGCCATCATCCTTCCCGGAAACGAATGCCTGCCTTTCGGCGCGCTGGCTTCTACCGTCTTCGCCGGAGCCACGGCCAATTACATACACAAAGGGGACTTTTTGCGCACTTACATCACGACCATCGTCGGCACGGTCATTTCCCTTTATGTGGCGACGATCGCGGGCCCGGCCATCACGGCAGTGGCGAAAAACATCGGCTATGTCTTCCCAGAAGGCGCCACAGGCGTCACTTACATGATGACTAGCTGGGTACAGGTGCTCCTCATCCCCATGCTGGAGCAAAAAATGCTGGGTGTGCTGATGGTGGCGGTCTTTGTGGTGCTCGTCTATTGGTTCACCCGCGAAAAACCGTCTGCGCAAACTTCCGCATGATGGATCAAATCGATTTCCAAATCGATTTCAATGAAGAACTGACTTTGTTCCACCCTGACGCGAGGGACGCGGACGAGGTTTTGGACGCGGCAGCTCATAAACTTTTGGAGTTGGGTTGTGTTTTGCCCTCCTTCGGAGAGGCCCTTAAAGAACGGGAGCGGAGCTATCCCACGGGGATACCCTTCGAAGCGAACAACGTCGCGATTCCCCACGCGGACAGCGAATATGTGCGGCGTTCGGCCATGGCGGCGTGTGTGCTGGGGACGGAGGTCTCCTTCGGCAATATGGCGGACCGTCAGGAGCTCATACCGGTCAGGCTCGTTTTTGTACTGGCGCTCGCCGACTCGAAAAGTCATCTCTCTCTTTTGCAGGTACTGATGAAGAGTCTGCAAAACCCGGAGCTGACTGGCGCGTTGTCGAGCGCCCCCAACAGAGAAACGGCCTGCAAGCTTGTGAAAGACGGCATTTTTTCTAGCTTTTAAGTCATCGGCAAGGAGACATTTTCTATGGAAGAAAGAGAAACGACCGTCATCAATGAAACGGGGCTGCACGCCCGTCCCGCGTCGGATTTTGTCATTCTGGCCAAGAAGTTCGAGTCCAAACTGTGGATCTCGAAGTCGGGAGAGGCGAAGGAGGTGGACGCCAAATCGATCGTACACCTGCTGACTTTAGGGGTATCTCAGGGTACGAAGATCAAAATCAGGGCGGAAGGCCCCGACGAGGCGGCCGCGGTCGCGTCTCTGATCGCTCTGATAGACGTCGGTTTCGAGGAATAGCGAGGAATCGAATATGAATCGGGGAGTCGTGGTATCGAAAGGCATCGCTGTCGGGCGCGCGTTTTTGTATAAAGCGTTTTCCGCCGTCGCCGTCGAGGGGCATGTGCCGGAGGACCGGCTGGAAGAGCAGATAGCCAGATACCGGACGGTTTTGGATGCCGCCGAAAAAGAGCTGAGGTCGATCATTGAAAAATTCGAGGAAACAGACCCGGAAAAGGCGGCGATATTCGGAGCTCACATCGAGATCCTTCGCGACGAGGCTGTCGGGGGGGAGATCATGGAGATGATAACTGGCGGACGTGCGTCGCCGGATTGGGCCGTCTGGAAAATATACGGCGATTACATGAGGACGCTGGGCGGCGTAGACGATCCGCTGATCAGGGAGAGGGCGGCGGATCTCGGCGACGTGAGAAACAGGATCGTGCGGATATGGAGCGGCGTCCCGGAAACGGAAAAAAACCTCTCGAAACTCGGCGAGCCGGCGGTAATCGTGGCGAGCGACCTGACGCCCTCGGACGCAGCCACGATCGATCGTCCGAACGTGCTGGCGATAGTCACGGAGAGCGGGGGAGCCGCGTCGCATACCGCCATCATAGCCCGGAGTTACGGCATTCCGGCCATTCTCGGAGTGAAGGGGGTTACGGAAAGCGTCGCCCACGGACAGGAGCTGATCGTGGACGCGCTGGAGGGAATATTGATACTCGATCCCGGCGAAACGCAGAAACGCGTGTACGCCAAGAAGCGCGAGGAATTTTTCGCGGAGCGCGAACACGAGGCGAGGTATCTGTTCTCGCCTCCGCTGACCTCCGACGGAACGCGCGTGGAGATCGGGCTCAACGTGGAGTCGG
>JAISWV010000149.1 GCA_031270755.1 Synergistaceae bacterium | reverse complement strand
GTTGAAGTACGCGCTCTGGGGCCTGGGAGCGGCGGTTCTCGTCATCGCTTCAATGTGTCTCGGCTCCGATCCTTTGATGGGCGATCCCGAGCAGGGCGGATCCATCACCTCGCCCAGATCTCCCTTCATGAGCGGCATCGTCATCACCGTCACGGTTCTCTTCTTCGTCCCGGGGATCATCTACGGCTTCGTCAGCGGAAAATACAAAAACGACAAGCAGATGTTCGCCGACGTCACCCTCGCCATCAGAGAGATGGCTCCCTACATCGTGGTCTGCTTCTTCTGCGCGCAGTTCATGAGCTATTTTGCGTGGAGCACTCTGGGCGTCATCGTCGCCATCAAGGGCGCGGGCCTGCTGAGGGCCATGAATTTCACCGGCATCCCCCTTCTGTTGGGGGTCATCCTCGCGTCGTGCATCATCAACCTTTTCATCGCCTCCGCCTCGGCGAAGTGGGCCATTCTCGCGCCGGTGTTCGTCCCGATGCTGATGCTGCTGGACCTGGACCCGGCGGTCACCCAGGTCGTTTACCGCATCGGAGACTCCATCACGAACCCCCTCTCCCCCCTCTTCGGCTACTTCCCGATTCTGCTGGGCGTCGCCACCCGCTATGAGAAGGACACGGGCATAGGCACGATCATTGCCAACATGCTCCCGTTCTCACTGTGCTTCACGGTGGTGTGGCTGCTGCAGCTCGTGGCGTGGGTCATGATGGACTTTCCCCTGGGACCGGGCGGCGCGATTTTCCTCGTCCGCTGACCCGCGCAAAAAACAAAAAAACTAAATCGGGTAGGAGGCCGCTCATTAGTTGGGCGGTCTCTTCTAGCGGCAGGCCATCCGCCAGTATGGAACGCGCAACAGTAAGTTTGATTTCCTGGAGGCTTTGCCTTTCGCTTTTTCTTTCGGCACTTGGCAGTGCGGACAGCGCGTCATATTCCCGCTTTTCCTCCATCATCTGGATGAACCGGTTTCTGCTGTCTCCCCAGTAGTCGTGCTCCGCTTTGAGGACCTCCGAAAACACCTTGTCTTGCGTCATCACCTCGGACACTATGTCCACCCCCTTGTTCGTCACGTAGCCTCCCCACAGAGCGAGCCGTGTCGTCAGTTCTTTGCTGTCCAAACTGCCGCTCTTCACTTTTCGGCGAAGGCTGGACAGTATCTTTTGAACCTTGTTCATCTCCACGAACATCAGCAACAGGTCGCGGGTGAGCACTTTGCCAGTCTTGCCGTGGGTCAGCACGAAATCCCAATACCACCCATCCTTTTCCTTGAACAACGAAAAATCAAGCAGTGCGACGAATATCGTTTGACAGAGAGTACTGTAGTCGTTGCCGCTTACGAGCTGTCGGTGTATTATGGTGCTTCCGCAGAACAGCGCGCGCTTCACGAAATCTTCATCCCCGCGCTTCTGAAATTCGAGGTTGACTATCCGGCCGGAGGTTGTGCGCCCCAGGTAGTCCAGCCTTACTCCCTTGCCGTCCTGGATATCCGGCGACAGTTCCCTGTCCATCGGCTCGATGTCTTCGAGGGGCTCGTACTCCATAAGGAGCAGGATCGTGTTGAGCAATCCAGCAGCAACCCCTTACGCTCCGGAGCAGCGAGCAGGAATTTCAGAAAGTGGTCTCCAAAGCGGTTGATTTTCTCGGGCAAAAGCCCTCTTCGCTCCGCCTCTTGAAATTCCAAATCTTCTTCTAACGAGAATTCTTCTTCCAGCACGGACGCCATTCCCTTCGTTTTGTTTATCTGGGATACATGACACTCGATTTTTTCTGTGCTTTTATTATACAGGGCAGTACGTTCAAGCGGGGGCTCGTTCACCCCTGCGGGACTCACTTAAGCAGACGACCGATGAGTGCCGTAAATCGTGTCGGTCGCCTACCGCAGCTTGAAGAGGCAAAATTTTTTGCGATGGCGAGGGGCTATCTATGTCAATCAGAAAACTCAGAGAATAATTCTTCGATCTCTTTACATTGGTGGATCTCTTTACAAACGAAAATTTGACCGCTGCTTATAAATTTCTCAATCTCAATGGAACCATCATCCATGAATTCAACTTCCCAACGTTGTCCCGGAACTGCTATTTCAACCATTATGCTATCCCGAACCTTTAGAGAAACGTGATTGAGCCGATAGTAAATTTTTCTTTCATAAAGATCGTCAAGAAATGCCAATAGTTGCCGCATATATTTTCTTCCCTTTTAAATGGCTATTTTCGATTTGGTACTCTGGACGCAGTATACACCCTTTTATCAGCCTTTCCATGTCCGTCCTGTTTGACTTGGCCGTGTCCGCTTTGTAGATTTTTGTAAACTTTCGTTGAGATTTTTGTAACACTCTTCCTTTATTCTCGTCCATATAGAGCTATGATATATAAGGCTGTAAGTCATTTTGAATCGCGAGTGGAGGAAGCGGAAAATGTCTTGGATGAAAAAATGTCGGATGAAAAAAACGGGGAATTTGTTGTCGATTTGCGTCATCGCGGGAATTTTCAGCGTGTTCTGCGGGGCCGCGTGGGCCGCGCCCGTGGTGCTTTACACATCTCAGCCCGACGAAGACGTGGAAGGTCTGCTGCAGGCTTTCAACGCAAAACATTCCGGCGTCGAGGTCAAGTTCTTCAGGTCGGGGACGGAAGAGGTGGTCAGCAAAGTCATGGCGGAAAAGATGACGGGAGAAATCCAGGCCGACGTTCTCTTGCTGGCCGACAGCGTCACCTTCGACGTCTTGAAGTCCGCCGGTGTCCTGGAGCCCTACCGCTCCCCGGAGCTCGCCGAAATTCCTCCTTCTTTCGTGGATAAGGACGGGATGTACTGCGGCACGAAAGTTTTGGCGACAGTCCTGCTCTTCAATAGCGACAAGGTAAAGACCCTCCCCGACTCGTGGAAAATCATGACGGACCCGGCGGCCAAGAACGACGGGTTCATCGCCAGCCCGCTTTACTCCGGCGCGGCCGCATACCAGCTCGGGGTCCTGGCGCGGACGGAGGGCATTGGCTGGGCCTACTACGAAGGGCTCAAGGCCAACGGCGTGTCTGTCGGCAAGGGAAACGGAGGCGTCATCACGGCCGTGGCGGGCGGCGAGAAAGCGTATGGGCTGGTGGTGGACTACATGGCTTTGAGGGCGAAGCTGAAGGGCTCGCCGCTGGACTTTGCCTATCCCAAGGAGGGCGTGACCGTCGTTACGGAACCCGTCGCCTTGGTGAAGAAAGAATCATCGAAGGCGGACGCGCGGCTTTTTGTGGATTTCGTGCTGTCGGAAGAAGGGCAGAAGCTGGTTTCTTCCCAGGGCTACACGCCCGTTCGCAAGGGAATAGCCGCTCCCCAGGGGCTCAAGAGCGTGGACGAGCTGAAAATATTGGACTTTGACCCCGCGCTCCTGGCTCGGGAGCGGGAACAGGATAAAAAGAAGTTCGTGGAAATTTTCCAATAAACGACTCCGCCCCAGCGATTTGTACGAGCGAATGAAAGCGTGAACATCCAAGCGCCCAAGAAGCGAAACTCTGCGGCGCGGTTTTCTTTTCTCGAACGTTTTATGGAACGTTTCCCGGGGTGTTCCATAAAACGTTTTGGGGTCGGATTCCTGCTCTGCGGTCTCGTCGCGTTTTTCTATCTGGTCCCGCTGCTGCGCATGTTTTTCCTGAGCTTTCGCGGCTCGGGAGATTTCGCTTTTACTTTGTCCGTGTACGGGGAGGTCCTAGCCTCCAAGGGCGTTCGAACGGGCATCGTCAACACTCTGGGAATCGCCGTTTTTTCGACGCTGCTGGCCATGACCATCGGTCTGTTGGAGGCATGGCTCATCGCCTACACCGATATTCGAAAAAAAATGGCCCTCGAAATATTTTTCATGATGCCGTTCATGATCCCCTCCTACATCACTTCTTTGGCCTGGAGCCGCATGACGGGTGCCGGCGGGCTCCTGTCCCGAATTTCAGGCTGGCCGTGGCCTTCCGTGCACAGTTATTGGGGCATCGTTTGGGTCATGGCAATCTGCCACGCGCCCTTGGGGTACATGCTGTGCCTCAACGCCCTTCGTAAAATACCGCGGGACCTGGAATGGGCGGCTCGATGTTCCGGCGCTTCCCGTTCGACCACGTTCGCGAGAGTGACTCTGCCCTTGGTCTGGCCGGGGCTCTTGGGCGGGGGAGCGATTGTCGTCCTGGCCGGGCTCGACAACTTCGGGATCCCGGCTTTTCTGGGTTCCGACAAGGGCATCAACGTCCTGAGCACCCTGATCTACCAGGAAATCGCCGGTTTCGGCCCCTCCTCTTTCTCCAGGGCTTCGTGCCTGTCCTCGATATTGGGGGGCTTGGCGCTCTTTTGCTGTGGAGCGATATGGCTTTGCGGACGCCGGGGGCATATCACGGAAAGCGTCGCCGAGGACAGGCTCCCGCGCTGCCCGTTGGGCTCTCTTCGCTTGCCGGTGGAGGCTTTCGTGTGGTTTTTCATCCTGCTGACCTCCCTTTTGCCCCTTTTCTCCATGCTGTGCACTTCCTTGCTGAAAGCCTACGGCGTCAAGCTCGCGGCGGCGAACATGACCCTCGGCAACTATGCGTTTCTCCTCCGGAATCGGAAGGCCCTTTCCGCGCTCCGCAACAGTTTTCTCCTGGCTTTTTCCACCGGAGCCGTCACCTGCCTCGTCGGAAGCGCGGCGGCCTACGGAAGAGTTCGGTTCGGGGGGTGGAAGTTCCGCTTCGTGGAGGCCGCGTTTTCTCTGCCTTTTGTCTTGCCGGGGGGCGTGTTCGCCCTGGCGATGATTCTTTCCTGGGTGGAGCCCCTGCCGGGCTGGCGGCCTGGGATATACGGGACCCTGTGGCTCGTGGGTGGAGCCTACGTGATCCGCTTCACGCTACTGCACTTTCGCGCGGCGGTCAGCGCCATGCAGCAGGTGGACGTTTCGGTGGAGGAAGCCGCCGGCGTGTGCGGAGCCGGGCTTCTGGTAAAATGGGGCAGGATTTTGACCCCTTTGCTGGCGTCCGGTTTGATTTACGGGTTCTTCATGACGACGACCCACGCCTTTACGGAGCTGACCGTTTCGTCGATTTTGGGCGCTCTGGGGTCGGAGACGATCGGGGCGGTGGTCTTGAATTTCGAGCAGGCGGGCAACATCACCGTCTCCTGCGCTTTTTCCATCATGGTTCTCGTTGCG
>JAISWV010000147.1 GCA_031270755.1 Synergistaceae bacterium | reverse complement strand
AGCGCGAATTCTTCGTCGTTCAGCATGGCCGGCTTCAAAAGGATGACGTCGCTGACGCCGATCTTCCCCACGTCGTGAAGCGGAGTGGCGCGCACGATCATTTCCAGTGCCTTGTCCGTGAGCTCGTCCGCGAACATGTTCCTCCTCAGCAGTTCTTCTCCAAGGAACCGGACGTATTGGCTGGTGCGCATCACATGTCCTCCGGTGTTGCCGTCTCTGCACTCGATCAAATCGGAAAAGGAGGTTATGAGGCCGTCTTCCAGGTTTTTTACGGTATTTTCAAGAGAGCGGTTGTACTCGGCAACCTGGAGGTGAAGTTCTATCCTGTGCAGCAAGATGCTTTTTTCGACGGGCTTCGTGACGAAATCGACGGCGCCGGATTCCAGGGCCTTGACCTCCGTCGCCGTATCGTGATTGGCCGTCAGGAAAATGACCGGAATGTTGCGCATGGTGATGTTTCCTTTGATTTTCGCGATGGTCTCGAATCCATCCATCTCCGGCATCTGAATGTCCAAAAGAATCAGGTCGGGTCTCTCGTTCACGCAGATCTGCAGCGCTTGCGCACCGGACTTGGCGAGCGCCACCCGATAATTACCGCAAAGCTGCATGTTGATTTGCTTCAAATTGGGCAGGTTATCGTCTACCACCAATATTTGTTTCATCACCAAGTCCTCCTGAAAAAAGAACTGCAATAAATCGTAGCTTTTTCACATCTTTTACCACGAATTCTGATTTGATGCAAGCCCACTCCTCAATATTTTCAGTTCTGAAAGTGTTTCGAAAGTACTCAGTTTATATTCACAATCGATTTTTCGATTTTTTGCGGGCATTCAATTTCAGAGGATGTAAAATAAAGGTAATTATGACAAGCAGGAGGGAATTTACGATGTTTTGCCGGGAAAACGGCGTAGTCGTATTCGATCGGGAAGACGCCCTGAAGTTGATTCCGCCCCGCCTCTCGGACATGAACAAGACGGACCGGGGGCGGGTTCTGGTGGCGGGGGGGTCGAAAAACTACCCGGGCGCTCCCGCATTGTCCGCTCTGGCGGCGCTGCGCAGCGGGAGCGGCATCGTTTCCCTCCTGTCCTCCCCGGAGGTCTGTCATGTCTGCGCGTGCCGTCTGCCGGAGGCGGTGCAGCTGCCCAGAGAAGAGGCCGCCTGGACGGGCGCCTCGCTGGAAGAACTGCCGCGCGCCAACGCCGCGGTGGCCGGCCCCGGTTTGGGGCGTTCCCGTGCCGTGGTCTCCTTCGTGGCGGATCTCTGGGAGAAGTGGGACAAGCCCCTATTGGTGGACGGAGATGGTCTTTACGCCCTTGCCGTTTCGTCCAAGGAGTGCCCACTTCGGGGGAACGCCGTTCTCACTCCCCACGAAGGAGAGGCGGCGCGTCTTTTGGGGTGGACCCCCCAGGACGTTCGGCAAAATCGCGTGGACGCGGCGGAGCGTCTTTCCGCGCGATGGGGCTGCGTCCTTTTGAAGGGAGAAGGATCGCTGGCGGCATCCGAGGGGAAGATGATCCGACTGAGCCGGGGAGGACCGGAGCTTTCCGTTCCGGGGTCCGGCGACGTCCTCTCCGGCTGCATCGGAGCTTTTTTGGCACAAGGGTTGAGCCCCTTGGAAGCGGCGTGCCTGGGCGGAACGCTGCACGGCATGGCAGGGAGCCGTCTGAGGGAAATCATGGGGGTAGACGGAATTTTGGCGTCAGAGATCGCGAACGCGCTGCCTCTTGTCCTGCGGTCGCTGAGGAACCTCAAAGAAAACACTCCGCCCCTGGTTTGATTTTCGCTTCAATTTTGCGGAATGCTCCATTGACACTGCCTCCTGCTCCTAACTCCCCACCGCTCGGCGCTTCAGCTCCGCAATGTCGCTTTCTTGTCCTTTTATCTCGTCCTCGATGCTCTTCTGCTCGCCGCAGTATTCGGTTTCGTGCCGGGCCTGTTCTTTGCGCGCCTGCTGTATGCCGCTGTCGTCCATCCCGCTTTGTTTTCGGAAAGAGTCGAGTTTCTCTTTGTTTTTTTCCGGCGTTGTCGGCATACGCGGAGGTTTCCTGGGCCAGTTCTTGCTGTTCGGTTTCCAATTTCCTGACCGGTCTTTCGACGTCCGTCTCAAACGTTTTGTTGAGCTCTTGCTTCTGCTGATCGAGGTATGCCATCGTCCGCGCTTTGTCGTCCGCAGGCATATCCAGAGATTCGAGAAAAGTTTTCGTAGCTTCCAGCTGCTTGCTGTCCATTGCGAGCTTTTCGCCCACCTCTTTGACAGCGCCCGACTGTCGTTTCAAGATGGCCCTGTCTCCTTGGATGTCCTTTATTTTGGTTCACATTATACCCCAGAATCGACTCTCTCTATCAAATCGAAAGCCGACCGATAGACGCCCGAACCGCACCGAATGTTGTAAAATAAAGAAGAAAGATTGAGAAGGAGGGATCGATATGCCCGTCGAGCAGGTAGAAAAAAACCTTTTTATATCCGAAAACCGAAGAGTAGACGCCGAGTTCAGGCGGATCGATTCCGAGATAGCCGGGGTGAAAAAGTCTCAGGAAAAATTCGAGACGAGGACCGAAAAAGCGATCAACGACTTACGTATAGACGCGGGGGCGCTGCGAACGGAAATGAATACCCGTTTCGATAAAGTGGACGAACAAGCAAACGGAAACTTCAAGGCTATGGTCACGATTTATTTGACCACGACGGGGATTGTTTTGGCCGCGTTTTACGCGTTTGTCAGCCACCTGACCAAGTGATTGTAGTTTATTGCCCAAAGGCGCTCGCACGCGTCGAATGAGGAGGGGTCGATATGCCCGTCGAGCTGTATGATGGAAGACGGCAGGATTTGCGTTTCCCAGGGAGACAAGGGTGCCTCGTATATGGCAATGGCAAGCAGGCGGAAATAACATGAGCGATATGGCAGTACGCAAGCGGAACCGATTGGAAAATTACGATTACAGTCAAAACGGCGTGTATTTTTTGACACTCTGCATAAAGGACCGCGAGGAATTGTTATGTGAAATTTCCGTAGGGGACGCCGCCCTCGGCGTCCCGTTACTCACCGCCCCCGGCGGTTACCCTGTAATTCACAAACAAACATATCGGAGGTTTGGTTTATTCATGGATATTCTGCAAGACACTGTTATTCAAAATGCGCGGGACGGCTCCCGGCAAGACGATCCGCACCGCAAACACGAAAACCTGAAAGAGTACCTGCGTCAGCTGGGGGACGTGGCCGTGGCCTTTTCCGGAGGGGTGGACTCCACTTTTTTGCTGAAAACGGCCCACGATGTACTGGGCGATCGAGCCATAGCCGTCACGGCGCGGTCCTGCTCGTTTCCGATGCGGGAGCTCAAAGAGGCGACGGACTTCTGCGAAAAAGAGAACATCCTGCACGTCATTTGCGACTCCGAGGAGCTGAACATTGAAGGGTTTTCGAAAAATCCCACCAATCGCTGCTATCTTTGCAAAAACGAGCTGTTCACGAAAATATGGGCGGTCGCCAAGGAGCACGGCATCGACAACGTGGCCGAGGGCTCCAACATGGACGACAACGGAGACTATCGGCCCGGGTTGATCGCGGTTCGGGAACAGGGCGTGAAAAGCCCTCTGCGCCACGCGGAGCTCTTCAAGGCGGAGATACGGGCGCTTTCCAGGGAGATGGGCCTTCCCACCTGGAACAAGCAGTCCTTTGCCTGCCTTTCCTCCCGTTTCCCCTACGGGGAGAGCATCACGGAAGAGCGGCTCAGGATGGTGGACCAGGCGGAGCAGGCGCTTCTGGACCTGGGGCTTCGGCAGGTGAGGGTGCGCCACCACGGGAAATTGGCCCGCATCGAAACCGACGAAGACGGATTCGGCGTCTTCGCGGACCGCAAAATTCGTGAGGCGCTGTACGAGCGATTCAAGAAGATCGGCTTCACCTACGTCTCTCTGGACCTTTTGGGCTACCGCACGGGCAGCATGAACGAAGAGCTGGCCCTGTGACCTCCTGAACGCTCCGGTTTTCGTCGTTTTTCGATTCGGCGCCTTCGATGCGCCGAATCGTCTCTGTCGTGGACAGTCCCTCCACCAAGGGAAGGATCGCCACCTCGTCGGCGAACTCCCGGCCCGGCAGGTCCTCGGCCTTGTAATCGCCGCCCTTGGCCAGAACGTTGGGGCGCAGTTCGGACAAGAGTTCCGCGGGCGTGTCCTCGTCGAAGACCACCACCAGGTCCACGACCCTCAGCGCCGCCAAGAGCCGCGCTCGGTTTTCCGCCCCGTTGACGGGGCGGTTTTCTCCTTTCAAGGCCCTGACGGAGCGGTCGCTGTTCAGGCCCACGACCAAGCGGTCCCCCAGTTCCTTGGCGCGTTCCAGGCTGTCGATGTGCCCGGCGTGCAAGACGTCGAAACATCCATTGGTGAAGACGACACGCTGGCCTTCCTCTTTCCACTGGCGGCAGAGGCGGACCGCCGCTTGGCGCGCAACACGGCGAGGCGCGGCCGGCAGGTCGGAGGCGGCGATAGGATAAGTCCCCGCCTTGGTCACGACGATCTGGGCGGCCTCGTTGGAGAACCGCGTCGCCTCGCTCATGGAAAAACCCGCGGCAACGCCCACGGCCAGGCAGGCGATAACCGTGTCCCCCGCTCCGCTGACGTCGAAGACCTCCACAGGCCGCGCCGGAAGGTGGATCGTTCCTCCTTCGCCGACGAGGGTCATGCCCTGGGAAGAGCGCGTGACCAGAAGCCATTCCAGCGCCGCGTTTCGCCGGACGCTCTGGCCGGCCCGGGCGACGGCGTCGTTTTCGTTGGGAACGGGACCGTACACGGCGGCCAGCTCCGAGAGGTTGGGCGTGACGACGGTCGCTCCCCGATATTTGCTCCAGTCGGCGCCTCTCGGGTCCACGAATACGGGGACGCGGTACTTTTGCGCCGCCTCGATGGCCCCGGACGAAAGCCGCGGCGTGCAGAACCCCAGTCCGTAGTCGGACAGGATCACGGCCTTGACGGCGCTGCCGCGGAGGAGTTCTTCGAGCCAGCTCACGGCCTCTCCCGCCAGTTCTTCGTCAAGAGGTTCGATTTTTTCGTGGTCGAAGCGGGCGACCTGCTGCCCTCCGCAGATCAGGCGGGTCTTGGTCAAAGTGGATGAGAGAGTTCTTTCGAACAGCTTTGCCCCGACAGCGTTTTCGTCCAAGTGGCTCCGGATCCGGCCCGCGCCGTCGTCCTTCCCCACGGCCCCGACCAGGAACACGCGGCAGCCCAACCCTCTCAGGTTCATGGCGACGTTGCCCGCCCCTCCCAGGTTGTCCGTTTCCCGGTCGCAGACCACCACGGGGAGAGGGGCCTCCCGCGAAACCCTGGAGGTGGAGCCCGTAAGGTAGCGGTCCAGCACCACGTCCCCCAATATCGCGATCCCCACCTCCGCCGCCCGGCCGGAGCGCAGAAAATCGAAAAGAGTCCCCTCCCGGGGCGTGTCTTTTTTCGGCATTTAAGCGCCCCGCTCGGGTTCAGCGGGCCGGCGGACGGCCGGACGACCGACGGAATAATAGTCGAAACCCCTCCGTTTCATCTCGGACAGGGAGTAGAGGTTGCGCCCGTCCACGACGACCGGGGCCTTCAGCAGGCGCTTGACGCGCTCGAAGTCGGGTTGTTTGTAGACGTCCCACTCCGTCGCCACCACCAGCGCGTCCGCTCCGTTTACGGCGTCGTAGGGGTCGTGGACGTAGATCAGCCCTTGATGTTCGCCCAGGACCTGGCGGGTTTCCTCGATGGCCCGGGGGTCGTGGGCCTGCACCCGGGCGCCTTCCGTCAGAAGCCTGCGAATGAGGGTCTGGGCCGGGGCCTCCCGGGTATCGGAGGTTTTGGGCTTGAAGGCCAACCCCCAGAGGGCGATGGTTCGTCCCGAAACGCCGGAAGCGCCGAAATGGCCCGAGAGCTTTTCGTAAAGCACCTCTTTCTGACGGGTGTTGACTTCGTCCACGGCGGTCAGAATTTGGGAGACGTAGCCGGAGGACGCGGCGAAATCCCGGATCGCCCGGACGTCTTTGGGAAAACAGGACCCGCCGTAACCGCAGCCGGCGTACAAAAATTTATTGCCGATGCGGGTGTCCAGGGCCATCCCCTGCCGGACGCTGTCCACGTTGGCCCCCACCCTCTCGCAGATGTTCGCCATTTCGTTCATGAAGGAGATGCGGGTCGCCAGCATGGCGTTGGCGGCGTACTTCGCCATTTCGGCGGAGGCGATATCCATGAAAAGAATTTTGTCGTGCTCGACGAAAGAGTAAAGCTCCTTCATCCGCTCCGCAATCTCCGGGGACTCCGAGCCGACGATCACCCGGTCCGGTTCCACAAAGTCCCGCACCGCCGCGCCCTCCCGCAGAAATTCCGGGTTCGACGCCATGTCCGGCCGGAGATCGGCCCCCTGTTTGCGCAGCTCTTCGGTTATCCAGGCTTCGACCTTGCCGTTGGTGCCCACCGGAACGGTGGATTTTACGGCGACCAAAAGGGGACCGCTCATGGCGCGTCCAATGTCGCGGGCGGCGGATTCCACATATGCCAGGTCCGCGCCGCCGTCCTGAGTCGACGGGGTCCCCACGGTGACGAAGCAGACCTCCGCCCCATCCAACGCCCCGGTCAGGGCCGAGGCGAACTGGAGCCTCCCCTCCGCCATGTTGCGGGCCATCATGTCCGAAAGGCCGGGCTCGTAAAAAGGGACTTCCCCTTTACGCAGGGTTTCGACTTTGTTTTTGTCCGTGTCCACGCAGACCACGCTGTTTCCGAACCGCGCCAGGCACGTGCCCGTCACCAGCCCCACGTAACCCGACCCAATTACGACCAACTTCATCCATTCCACTCCCTCGATTGAGCTCCTTCGAGCCCGATTGAGAACGCGCGCCGGCGTTCCTGTAAGCGACGCCATAGATTATACTGTACGCCGCGCCGCCAAAAGCTTCACGGCAGACGCAAGTGATATATAATTGGCGGAGCTTCTTCAAAACTCAGGATGGTGGTCAAAATGGGTGAAAAAAAGAACGCTCTTGTCGTCATCGATCCGCAGAACGATTTTTGCGACCGAAAAGGAAGCCTCTACGTGGATGGGGCGGAAGAGGACATCGAACGGTTGTCGGGCTACATCGAGAAAAAGAGCGCCGAAATCGCGGGAATTTTTGTCTCCCTCGACTCTCACGACGGCGTCGCGATCTTTCACCCGGCTTTCTGGTGGGGAGCTGACGGGCAAGGGGTCGGCGGGCATCCGGCGCCCTTCACTCAGATCTCGTCCGCCGATTTCAAATCTGGAAAATGGAAGGTCGTTTCTCCCTCCAACGAACCTTTCGCGGCGCTGACGCTGGACGTGATGGACGCCCGCGGAGCCGGGGCACTCATGATCTGGCCGAAGCACTGCGTCGTCTCCACCTGGGGACATCAAATCGCGGCTCCCCTCCAGGACGCGCTGCAGGAGTGGCGCGAGGCGGCGGGGCTTGCGGTGCGGTACGTCTTCAAAGGAGAAAACCCTTACACGGATCAATTTTCGGTGTTCGAGGGCCTGAACGACTCGTACCCCGAGACGTCGTTCAACGAGAACTTTTTCGCCCGGCTCGCGGAGTTCGAACAGGTGACCTTCGCGGGTGAAGCGCTGAGCCACTGCGTGCGGGAGTCGCTTCTGTCCTACATCCGCAGGCTGGGCAAGACCGGCAACGGCGCGAAACAAAAAATCCGCCTGCTGATGGACTGCACGTCGCCGGTGGCAGGCTTCG
>JAISWV010000144.1 GCA_031270755.1 Synergistaceae bacterium | reverse complement strand
TTTCGACGAGGACAGAAAACAGCTCCAGGAAACTCTCGAAGCCAGGTTCCCCGGGTACGACGTGGCGGTCCTGGACATGGACGACGACGAAAAACGCGTCATCTTCGCAACCTACGGCGACAGAATGCGCGGCGTCTACTACTTCTACGACCGCACGACGGACAAGCTGGAAAAACTGGCCGACCTGGCTCCGTGGCTGAAAGAGGAGCAGATGGCCCCTATGAAGCCCATCCAGTTCACGTCTCGGGACGGGCTGACCGTTCACGGCTATCTCACTCTGCCTCTCGGCGCGGAGCCCAAGGGGCTGCCCCTGGTGACGATCCCTCATGGAGGCCCCTCCGCCCGGGATACCTGGGGATTCGACTCCGAGGCGCAGTTCTTGGCCAACCGGGGCGCTGCCGTGCTTCAGGTCAACTTCCGGGGGTCCACCGGATACGGCAAGGCCTTCTGGGAAGCCGGCTTCAAGCAGTGGGGCAGGGGAATGCAGAACGACGTGACCGACGGGGTGCAATGGCTGATCGACCAAGGGATCGCCGACAAAAAACGCGTGGCCATTTACGGAGGAAGCTACGGCGGTTACGCGGCCTTGGCCGGGGCGACTTTCACCCCCGATCTTTACGCCTGCGCGGTGAGCTACGTGGGTCCGTCCAATATCTTCACGCTGCTGGAAAGCATTCCCCCCTATTGGGAACCGCTGCGCGACATGGAGTACGAGATGATCGGCGACCCCGTCAAAGATAAAGGGCTTCTGGAGGAGGTCTCCCCCGTCTTCCACGCCGACAGGATCAAGATCCCCCTTCTGGTGGCCCAGGGAGCCAACGACCCCCGCGTCAAGAAGGCGGAGTCCGATCAGATCGTCGAAGCCGTGAAGAAAACGGGCAAAGACGTGGTCTACCTGGTCAAGGACAACGAAGGCCACGGCTTTCACAACGAGGAAAACCGCTTCGACTTCTACCGCGCCATGGAGGACTTCTTCCGCAAGCACCTGGGCCTGCGCTAAGTTATGTCTTGCAGCCGTTCTTTGACAATCTGTAACCGTGTGCAGGGGCGCGCACCGCGCGTCCGTGGTCATGAGGAAAAGCTTTTTTTCGACAATCTGTAACCGTCACGCATGGCAGCCGCTTTTTCCCGATTCGTTTCAGCCGATACGCAGGGGCGGGTAAGGGATATTACGCTGTGTGCAAAATGGGATGGGCTTCATAATATACCGAGTGTGTCATCCTAGCGTGTTTGGCTGTTAACGTACTGTCGGTGTTCCGGGTGGCACTTTTGGGTTATTTAGAAAGAAGTGACTGATCTTGGAGCCGATGCCCGTAACCGAAGTGGACGAAGTGGAATACATTCCCCGGATAGACCGGATGAGACCGCCATGCTTGGATACCGCGGTGTTCGGTATGGCGTGTTTCTTTTCCTTCGAACCTCGGTTCGGCATCACCAAGGGGATATGGAAGACCATCGTCGGATACGCGGGCGGGAAGTACGAATCTCCTACTTATAGTAATATGGGGGACCACGTCCAGGCGGTGATGATCGAATACGACCCTTCGACGATCAGCTACGGGCAGCTTCTGGAGATTTTCCTTCGCTGGCAGAAGCCCTTGTCGAAGGGCGCATCGCTTAAAGGTGCGCCGAACCGGGAGGCGTCCCATATTTTCGTCAAAAACGAATTCGAAAAACGCCTGGCCCAGGCGGCGATGGAGCGTTACGAACTGTGCTCGGGAAGTTCCTGCGGGGCTCTCGTGTCGGTTTGCAAGTCTTTTTACGAGGCCGAGGACTGGTGTCAGAAATATTTTTTGCGCACATTTCCCATTTTCATGAAGGAGATCCAAAACTTTTATCCCGAGGAGCGGGAGGGCGTCCGTTCCACTTTAGCGGCGCGGCTGAACGGCATACTGGGTCAGCCTTCGCTTTCGTTCAACCTCCCGGAGAACATCGAACTTTACGATTTGAGCGAGAGCGCCGTCCGTACGTTGGAGCACTTGACGCCGTAATTTGTTATTTGCAGACTGTATGAGTGTTTTGTATCGGTACATTGGAGGTGGAGTAAACATGAAAATAGTCGTTGTGGGGCTGGGCGGAGTCGGTGGTATCGTGGGAGGGCGGCTTGCGGCCGGGTTGGCTGACGATCCCGGCCATCAGGTCATTTTCTGGTGCCGGGGGAAAGTTCTGGACGCCATTTCGGAAGAAGGACTTCACATCTTGGGCGGCGACGGGCAATCGACGGTTCATCCCGCCTTGGCCACCTGCAGCGCCGCCGACGTGGAGGGGGCCGATCTCATGATCTTCGCGACGAAGGGATACCACCTGGATTCGGCGGCCCAGGAGCTGGCTCCGTCGGTGACCTCGAAGACGACGGCGATTCCCCTGCTCAACGGAGTCAACGCCGCGTCCGTCCTGGAAAAACGCTTTCCGGAATGCGATGTTCTTGAAGGGTGCATCTACGTCTCCGCCTACGTGGAAAAGCCCGGAACCGTCCGGCAGGTAGGGGCGGTGCAGAGCGTCTTTTTCGGTAAAAAGGGCATCAGCGAGGCAGGCAATCGCATACGTTACGGAAACATCGAGCAGGTCCTCAAGAAGAGCGGCCTCAGCATCACACTGACGGAGCGGATCGACGTGGAGGTGTGGTCGAAGTTCATTTTCCTGTCTCCCTTTGCCGGCGTCACCACCCTCTTCCGGCGCAGCATCAGCGAGGTGCTGAGCGAGAGGGAGAGTTTCGAGACCGTCAATCGAATGGTCCGCGAAGTCGAGGACCTGGCCAGGGCGAAAAACATCGACCTGCCGGACGGCATCGCCGACATCACCATCGAGAAGGCCCGTTCTTTCGCCCCTGGCACCAAGACCTCGATGCTGCTGGACCAGGAAAATAGCCGGCCGACGGAGTTGGAGTCCCTGATCGGCTACGTCTGCAAAGAAGGAAAGGCCTTGGGGGTGGCCACACCCACTTACGGCACGGTCTACGACGACCT
>JAISWV010000041.1 GCA_031270755.1 Synergistaceae bacterium | reverse complement strand
GGACTCGGCGATGCACACTCTGGTGGTTCTGGGGGGCATTGTCTCCGTGCTGGACGACGAGGTCATCGTGGTCTCCGAGATCGCGGACCACCCGAACAAAATAAAGCGGACCATCAACGAACTCGCCCGGGAGAAGGCCGCGCTGGCCGAAGAGGAGCGCAAGGGGAGCACGGACATACAGATCATGGAGCTGGGTCTCCGCCGCGCCCTGGTTCGGATCGACGTGAGCGCTTACTCGATAATCAAGGGGCGTGAGGGCGTTGTGGAGTTCGACGAAGACATGCGCGGCTCCGGCGGTGGCGGCGATGGCAGCGGTTAGCGGAGAATTTGAAGAAGACAAGCACGAGCTGTTACAGACGGCGCGGCGCCTTGGGATATCCCTGACGTTGGTGTGTGCGGCGTTTCTGGCGGCGGGCATGGGGCTGCACGTTTTCGGCGCCGGGTTCGAGAGCCCCGGGAGACTCGCCGCGGGGCTTGCGGCCGGGTGGGCCTGTTCGATGGTGAAGGTGTGCATGATGACGAGATCGTTTTTCAGGATGATGAGGCCCGGCAAGGGGAACGCCATGACGGGCTTCATGATCGGCCTGGCATCCAGATACATCGTGACGATAGCCGCCGCCGTCCCTGTGCTTTTTTTCGCCAAAACCTTCGGGCCCGCGGGTTTTTTGGGGGGATTGCTGTCGATGCCGATAGGGGGATATCTGGGAAACCGCAGACGGCGGCCATGCGGCCATTAATTCTTGAAGGTGGTGTAATCTTATGGATGTGATGGGGGTAGTTGGCATCGTAACCGGCCTTGCGGCGCTCCTGATCGGAATGTTTTTCAAAGGTGTCCCTTTCTCTGCCCTGAACAATCCGGCCGCCTTTTTCATCATCTTGGTCGGCACCGCCGGGGCTGTCATCATAGCGACGCCGGGCAACGAGATAAAAAAGACGGGCAAGCTGTTCAAAGTGCTGTTCGGACAACAGAAATCCCTCTCGGCCGAGGAAGTCATCGGCACGCTGGCGGCCATGGCGGAGATCGTTCGCAAGGAAGGGATACTGGTAATGGAGAAGAAGCTCGACGAACTTCCCGATCCGTTCATGAAGCTGGGGTTTTCGATGGCGTTGTCGGAATCGGACGTACACAAGCTCGGCGATAATCTGTACGCCGCGATAGACGCCATGAAGCTTCGGCACGCCGCCAACGCCCAGATATTCACCCAGGCCGGCATGTACGCGCCGACATTGGGGGTTCTGGGAGCGGTCCTGGGGCTCATAGCGGCCCTGAGCCACATGGGAGACACGGACGCTCTGGGGCACGCCATTTCCGCGGCCTTTATCGCCACGCTTCTCGGCATCTTCACTGGATATGTGATGTGGCATCCTTTCGCGAACCGGCTGAAACAGAAATCCAAGCAGGAGGTATTCGTTAAAGAGCTGATACTCGACGGCGTACTCGGCATTGTCGAGGGGGAAAACCCGGCGAAGCTCAAGGAACGCCTCATGGTGGCCCTGCCCGCGTCGGAGCGGGAGAGGATGGAAGCGGCGGAAGCCGAGCGCAAGTCAAGGAGCAAATGATCATGGCAAAGCGTAAAGAAGCACCACACGAAGAACACGCGGACGAAAGCTGGCTGATCCCCTATTCGGACCTGATGACGCTGCTTCTGGCGCTTTTCATCGTCCTCTTTGCCTCCAGCACGGTCCAGGAGGAAAAGTTCAGGGCGGTCATGCAATCCCTCTCCAACGCCTTCGGAGTCTTCGAGGGAAGCAGTGTCATAGAGATGTTCCCGGAAGGCAGCCTCATACCCACGGTCAACATGCCTCTGCCTCAGCCGCCGCGGCAGGCTGAAGAAAAAGAAGAAAAAGAGGAAGAGGGCGGCAGCGGGGCGTTCACAAAACAGATGGATAACCTCTACGCGTCGCTGAGGCGGTACGTGAGCGACAATTCGCTGGAGGGCATAGGGCTGGAGTTCAACGGCGAGAACGTGCTGATCACGCTCAAAAGCGATATCTGGTTCCAGTCCGGCAGCGCGGCGGTTACCCGCGATATGGTCAATCAGGCCCGCACCCTGGCCGCGCTCTTGAGGGACAGCCAGGATGCGGAACACCCCTTGGAGATCATCGTCACAGGGCACACGGACAACGTGCCGATACGCACTTCCCGCTACCCGTCAAACTGGTATCTCAGCATGGAGCGCGCCTTCAATTTCCTGGCCGTCCTGCTGGAGAACACGGGACTCGATCCCGGTTTGTTCAGTGCCCGGGGCTACGGAGAATATCATCCCATAGCGGACAACAAGACGCCGGAAGGCCGCCAGCTGAACCGCCGGGTGGAACTGGTGGTATCCAGGCCAAGGGAGGCCCGGCGGCTCTAAGGGCCCAAAATTACGCTGTCGCGGAGTCCTTCCAGCTTTTTGACCCCAATTCCCTTGACTTGCAAAAGGTCCTCGACGCTGCGGAATCGTCCGTTTTTCAAGCGGTGCTCCACGATGTTCTTCGCCAAAACGGGGCCCACGCCCTTCAGGGAGATCAGCTCCTCCTGGGAAGCGCGGTTTACGTCGACCTTGCCATTTACCGTTTTCAAAGGCGCGGAACGAGGCCGGGAAGGGTTCTGCCGCTGCGGCAGAGCCTGTTGGGTCAACGCGGCCGAAAAACTTGCCGCGGGCGCCGGGTTTTCGGACAAGATTTCGCCTTTTTTGGGGACGTGAACGTGCACTCCGTCCTCCAGGGGTGCGGCCATGTTCAGAGCGGCGAGGTCGGCAAAGTTGTCCGGCCCGCCAGCCGCCTCGACGAGGTGGAAAAGGCGCGACCCGGCCGCCAGTTTGTAGACCCCCGGACGGCGGACGCTCCCCGAGACGTACAAGAACCACGTTTCTTCCGCCGCCTCGATCGCAGCGGGAGGAGAAGGATTTTGTCGATGTTGGGGCAAAGAGGCCGAAGGTTCGGGCGAGGCGTTTTTGTCTGCTCTGTCTGCTCTTCCTGCTTTTTCAACCTTTCCCGGCGCTTCCTGCCTTTCTTGTCTTTCCTGACTTTCTTTGTGAAGCGGTGAAAGCTGCGTCAGCAAGCCCGCCATCAAAAAACACGCCATTCCCACAGCAAACAGGAACCCCTTGCGGTGTTCCTCCCAAAGCTCCCGCCACATACAACCCTGCTCCCTTGTAATAAAGTTAAAATAAAGTTAAAAGATTCGATAGAGGGCCAGTAAAATCCGCAAAATCAAGTTGGTCATGACGCCCCCCACCACGTCGTCGGCCATTATGCCCCATCCCCCCGGCAGTTTTTCCGCTGTGGACACGGGAACGGGTTTCGTGATATCGATGATGCGAAAGAGCAGGAGCGCCGGAAGCGTGAGTACCTTGGGCAGCCCCGCAAGAGACAGCCACATGCCCACCACCTCGTCCACCACCACCTCGCCGGGGTCTGGAATCTTTTTCGCCTTGGCGTGGACTCCGGCGCACCCTGTCCCCAGAAGCGCCACCGCCAGAATGGCCCACCAGGGAACGGGCAGGAAAACGTACACGCCACAGGCCACAACAGAGCCCACGGTGCCGGGCATCTTGGTGAGGTACCCCGCCCCGCCCACAGTGGCCACCAGCGTAGCCGGCTTCGAGATCCACTTTTTTTCCGTCAAGTTCATCAAGTTCATCAAGTTCACCAAGTTCACCAAGACCGTCAGCGAGGCAGCTCTTCGGGCCGCGCATTTTCGAGCCTGGCGAAGAGGTCGTGCTCCGCGGCGTCGGTGATCGTCGCGTCCACCCGCATACCGGGGACGAGAGAGCCTCCTGCCTCCAGGCAGACCATGCCGTCCACCTCCGGAGCGTCGCGGTAAGAACGCCCCCACGCCAGGTCGCTTTCCCGATCGATTTCCTCCACCAGGACCTGCAGCGTCCGGCCCAGAAAAAGATCGTTGCGCTCCCGTGAAATGCGGGACTGGGCCTCCATCAGACGGTTGTACCGCTCTTCCTTGACTCGGCGGGGGACTTGGTTCGGCAGCGACGCGGCCTTCGTCCCTTCCTCGGGGGAGTAGACAAAGGCCCCCACGTGGTCCGGTTCCGCTTCGTCCAGAAACTCGAGAACCCGCTGGAACCGTGCTTCCGTCTCTCCGGGGAAACCCACCATGAGCGTCGTTCTCAGCGTGAAAAAGGGGTTTTTCCCCCGGGCGTAAGAGAAGATGTCTTTGATGTGGGCGGAGGCGGGGGCGCGGTTCATGGCGGCGAGAATTCCGTCGTCGATGTGCTGTATGGGAACGTCCAGATAGGGAAGGACCGTCTTCGTCTCCGCGAGAAAATCTAAAAATTCGTGTTCGATGCGGTCGGGGTGCAGGTACAAAAGGCGAACCCACGTTTCGGGCGGCAGCGCCTCATCCAAGGCCGTCAACAGTTCGCCGACGGCGGGCTTCCCGTAGAGGTCTCTGCCGTAAGCCGTAAGGTCCTGACCCACGAGGCAGAGCTCCAGCGCTCCCGACGCGCAGAGCCGGCGGGCTTCGTCCACCAGCCGGGGGATAGGGGCGCTGCGCAGCCGGCCGCGGATCAAGGGAATCGTGCAATACGAACAAAAGGTGTCACACCCTTCCCCTACTTTCAGGTAGCGGGACCAGGGGCGATTTTCCGGCAGGAGTCCCCGGGGCGCGTCCGAAAAGCAGCTCGCGGGTGCCCCGTTTCCAAGAAAATCGATGATCTTGTCCCACTCTTCGGCCCGTGCCCAAAGGTCCACCGTGGGCAGCTCTTGCCTCAATTCGGCCTCATAGCGGTTGACGATGCAGCCCGCCACGATGATTTTTTCGAGCTCGCCCCGCTCCTTCAAAAGCTCCAAGTCGAGGATCGCGTCCACGTTCTCCTTGACGGCATCTTGAATGAACGCGCAGGTATTGATCACTCCCACCTGGGCGTCACCCGCGTCGTCCACGACGTCATGCCCGGCGGCGGTCAGCAAACCGATCAAGTGCTCGCTGTCCACGCTGTTCTTGGCACAGCCCATACTGACGAAATATATATTCAATCGAACCGTCCTGTTCCGTTTTTTATCTACTTTTTATCTACTTTAATTATTTACTGGACGCGGCGATGGGTTCCGTCCGTCTCGTAAAAATAGGTCTCCGTTTTAGAGGCCCTGGGATTGGGAACGCCCAGTTCCCTGCCGTTCAGGACGACCTCCGCCGCGTTGGGGCGTCCGTAGGTCACCTTCGCCCTGGAGGGGAGATCCCAGGATACCTCGGAACCGGACGGGAGCGTTTTGCTGAACAGGACCTTGTCGGCGATGGTCACCTTCATCCACACATCCCTTTTGGCCTTGACGAGAAGGTAGGGCTTTTGCGGCTCCGGCTCGGGAACGACGTTGGCGGACGCCGGAAATATCGACAAAAAGTTCTGGTCCGGCGAGGTGATGAAAGCGTCTCGAGACTCTTCGCCGGACACGACCTCCGCCGGAACGGAGCCGAAAACGCGGCTGTTGGCCACGATAGGGTTGTTCGCCCAAGAATACCACACATATCCCCCCGACCCCGCCAGCACCAAGATCAGAACCACAAACAGCCAGAAATGGGACGCCGGCTTGAAGCCCTTGGTGGGAAACGTGCTGTTCCCCAGCACGTTGGTGGGCGGAAGGTCCTGCACCCTCATCACGGCGCTTTTGTTCAGCCACGACACGAACTCGTCTTTCAAGTCCTCGGCGCCCACCACGCTCAAATACGTACGGACGAACCCCTTGACGTAAACGATGTCGGGAAATCCTTGGTAGTTCCCCTCTTCTATGCCCCGAAGAAACTCGACACGCACCCTCGTTCTTTCGAAGATATCTTCCAGGGAAAGCTGCACGTCCTCGCGTCTCTCCCTGGCCATGCGTCCCAGTTCCTTCAGGGCTTCGTCTCTATCGGAAGCGGACATCCAGAAAAGCCTCCCTTTTGTTTTTTCAAACGTTTCTCTACGAGATTTTTCGCCTCTGACAGGTATTCCGCGGGGTTGGGGGCTCCGAAAACGGCGCTTCCCATGACGAAAACGTCACAGCCGGCGGCCGCGGCCCGAACCGCGTTCTCCAGATCGATACCGCCGTCCATTTCTATTCGATAGCCGTAGCCTTCCGCTTCCCGCAAACGCAGGAGATCCCGGGTTTTTTCCAGGGTTTCCTCGATGAAGCGCTGCCCCCCGAAACCGGGGGTTACGGACATCACCAACACGGTATCCACGACAGAAAGGACGAACTTGAGCCGCTCCACGAGAGTGGGGGGCGCGAGCGCCACTCCCGCTTTGATTCCAGCGCCACGAATTCGGGAAAGGCGGCTGTGAAGCAGCTGCGGCGCCGTTTCCGCGTGAATCGAGATCTGGGAAGCGCCGGCCGCCACAAAGCCTGGCAGCAAAACGTCCTCCTCTTCCACCATCAAATGCACGTCCAGGAAGGCCTCGGGGTATTTTTTACGCAGCGCCCCCACCATACCTGCGCCGAAGGAGACGTTGGGGACGAAACGCCCGTCCATGACGTCCACGTGGAGCCAGTCGAAGTTTCCGTTCAAGGAATCCACCGCCGCTCCCACGCTCAGCGGGTCGGCTCCCAGGATAGACGGGGCGAAGAGCTTCCGGTCCATCACATGTACCTGTCCTGCCACACGAATTCGCCGCCCAGGTAAATCGTAACGGCGCACTCTCTGGAGTAAGGAGCGTCGAGAGAGACGTATTCCCCGCTTTTGGCCTCTCGTTCTATAAGGACTTTGGTTCCCGACGGGTCCACCAGCTCTATTTTGAGCTGCAGCGGACGCGCCAGGGGCGGAACTTGATAACGGATCCGCGCCAGCTTTCCCCCCACGGGCTGCAAGTTGACCGGCTGGGACGTCCCGCCCTGAGCGCCCGTGCTTTGGGAGCCTGTGGCGGGCGTCGTCTGGGTATTGGCGGGCTGCGGAGTCACAACCGCTGGGGCTGGCTGCGCCGGAGTCCGGGTTTCCGTTCCGGCGGAAGGCGCGGGGGTTCGAGGGGCCGGACGCTGGTCAAAGACGCTGATGTTCGGATCGACTGCGCGGGAGGGGACCGGCGGCGCGTTGAGGTCGATCCCCTCGCCCACGAAAATGTCTCCGTGTCCGGGGACCGTCACGACGATCTGAGAGGAGGGCCTTTCCGGCGAAGTACCGGGGGATGCCACCACGGGCGCCGGGGGCTCGGACGCCGGCGGGCCGTTTCGTCGTGGCGACCCTCAGGCGGATGCCGTCTCCCACGCGCGCCGTGGTTCCGGCGGCGGGGCGCGTGCCTATGACGTACCCGTCCGTCGCGTTGGGGCTGTAGACGGGGTCCACCGTCGCGATTTTCAGGCCGCTGGCTATGAGGAGCTCCCGCGCTTGACGTTCCGGCATCTGCGCCACGTCGGGCACCAAGATCTTGCCGTCCACTCCCGCTCCCGACTGGTTGACGAGAAGGTCGATTTTTTTGTCGCTGGGGATGTTGGCGGGCGCGGCCGGGCTCTGGGCGATGACGGACCCCACCGGCACGGAATCGTCTTTAATGTAGATCACGTCTCCGATGCCGAAGCCCTGTTCCTGGATGACGTTTTGCGCTTGAGCGGCGGCGAACCCCCGCACGTCGGGAACAGGCCGGCGCGCGCCCCCTCTGCTCACCTGCAGCAGGACGGTTCTTTCTTTGCGCACCTTGAGCCCCGCCTCGGGGGACTGAGCCAAAACGCGCCCCGGCGGCAGAGAAGAGACGACTTGTTCTATTTTCACGGTAAAACCAAGGCGTTCGGCTTCCGCCACGGCGTCGATGACGGACATTTCCCGCAGCGGAGGCATCGTTATGTCGTCGGCGGTGCTGAAGAACACCGTGTAGACCGCCACGCATCCCGACGCGAAGATCACCAAAATGACAATCAACAAAGCCCAGCGCACTACCCTCATGCCTCAACCCTCCGCTCTTTTTATGATGACGGCCACATAAAACCCGTCCAGCCACGGGAAAATCGGCCAGATATACGTTCCCCAAGGCCGCCCCGGGCGTATATGACGCCCCTTCCAAGGCACGTCCAGAACGACGCTCCCCCGGCAGTCGGACAAGGCCTCCGCCACGATATTTTCATTTTCCTGACGCAGAAGGCTACACGTCACGTAAATTATAATACCACCAGTCTCGGCCAGAGTTAACGCCCTTTTCAACAAACTCCCCTGGAGCGCGCGTATTTTGTCCAATTTTGCCCAAGAAAGCCTCCATTTCGACTCGGGCTTGCGATTCCAGGTCCCGCTGCCGGTGCAGGGAGCGTCTAAAAACACCAGGGAAGGGTTCTCCGAAGGCGCAAGGGACAGGGCGTCGCCCACGCGCAGAACAACGCGCCCGCTCACTCCCAGCCGGGCCATTTCTTTCACAGCGGCCAGATGGCGGCCGGACGAGAGCTCCCAGCATTCGATGCGGGCGGAGCCCAACGCCTGAGCGATCTGACCTGTTTTGACGCCGCGCCCCGAGCACATGTCCAGGACAAGCCCCCGCCGCCAAAAATCGGAGACCAACGAGGCGGCCAGCATGGAGCTTTCCGTCTGCACCGTCGTCAGCCCCGCCTCGAACCCCGGGACGAGGGTCGGCAGCACCGTGGACGAAAGGCGGATCGAGTCGGAGAAAAGGTCGGAAGGCACCCCGTTTATGCTCTTATCGCCTTTCAGGAGGTCGAGCGCTTCGTCCCGCTTGCCGGGAGGAGTACGCAGCGACGCCCCGGGGGGAACTTGCATCCACTCGAACAACTCGAACAGCTCCTCGTTGTTCCAGGATTTTTTCCACGCGGGCAGCGTCCATACGGGAAACCCCGCCCACAGAGCGCGATTTTCCAGGTTCGGGCTGTGGCGAAATTTTTCCAGGAGCGCCTCCCCGTCCCGAACGACATTGCGGAGGATGGCGTTCGCCATGGGCACGGCTCTCCCCTCTCCTTTGGCCTTCAGGATTTCCAGCAGTCCGTTGACGAGCGCGCCCTTGGCGAAATGCCGCAGCTCCAAGAGCCCCGCCGTTCCCAATAAAAGGCAGTCCGAGAGGACCGGGGCGAGTTTTC
>JAISWV010000377.1 GCA_031270755.1 Synergistaceae bacterium | reverse complement strand
CTGAACACGGAAATCGAGGACAAGACGCGGACTATGGCGGAGATCGACAAAAAGATCGCCGGCGCGCTACGGGAAATGGGGCTCGACCTGGACGACACGCAGATCGATGTCCTGCTGACCTCCGTGACGGGGGACGACCTTTTTCAGAACACGGTGATCTTTGCGAACGTCAAGCACGTGGTGGAGAAGCTGGCGGAGCTCTCCCGGGAGGACCGCGACAACCTGGAGATCAACCGCCGCTACACCGGCATGTACCTCGTGCTGAACGACCTCCTGATCGTCACGCAGGAAGGACTGGTGGAAAAGATCGATACCCAGTACAAACCCCAGCTGGCCGCCGTCAAAACAGAGGCCGAGGAACTCCAGGCGGAGGCCTTGAGGCGGTCCAGGCAAGGGCAGTACAGCGAAGTCCAAAGGCGATCCTTCGAGGCCAACGCCCGGGCCAACGCCATGACGGTCCGGGCGGCCGGGCTCTACTCCGAGCTTCTGGAGGGGCAGCGCAAAAGCGTCACGGCGACGCTCTCGGACCTGCGCCGCAACCGGGATCTGGCGGAAAACACCTACAAGACCGTGCGCAGTACCGCCGACTTGCGAAACCTGATCCGTTCGGGGCTCGATTTGTTCGACTCCATCCAGAACCTGTCCATGCCGAAACTTCAACCCTTCGAAAACGAGACGATCCGCAAAGAATTCGAAGCGATCAACAAACGCCTGAAAAAGTAGCGGCCTTTTCAGGACGATCTATTTCAGGAAAATCTACGAAAGGAGCGAGATGAACGATGGAACGAGAGAGGAGGACCGACGATGTTTGAATTGGACTCGATAAGCCAAATGCAGCTCGACGCCATCCGGGAGGTGGGCAACATCGGAGCCGGACACGCCGCCCTGGCTTTGTCCGAGATGATAGGCCGCACCGTCGAGATCGATATTCCCAAAGCGGAGCTCGTCTCGGTGTACAACTTGGACAGCTACTACGACGACCCCGACGCGGGTTACGCCGCCGTGTTCGCCGCTTCCGACAGCACCGAGCCGTTGAACTTCATGCTTCTGCTCAAAGAAGACGCCGTCGCGGAGATCGTGAGCCTGCTGGTGGCGAAACAGTTCGGGATGCAAATGGACTTCTCTTCCATGCCCCAGGAAATGATCGACAGCGCCTTGGGCGAGGTGGGAAACATCCTGCTGGGGTCTTTCCTCAACTCGGTCAACAGCCTGCTGGGGGTCACCAGCGGCATCACGACGCCGAGCGTGACCCACGACATGCTCGCCGCCATCTTGAGCGTGGTTTCCGCAATGTTCGGCCAGTACGGCGACATCGCGCTCGTCACGAAATCCAACCTCACCATTACGTCCGCAGGGCAGTCTCACTCCCTGGACGCTAATATCTTGTTGACCGGCGAGCCCCACGTGCTGGAAATGCTCTTGAAAAAATTGGGCGTAATCGGCGCGTAGTCATTGCGTGTGGTCAGAAGGAGGGTAACTTTAATGGAATTTTGGACAAATCGAAGGTTTTTTTTCCCTTTTTTAGCCTGCTGCCTTCTTGCGGCGCTCTTTGCGCCGATGAAAGCCGAAGGGGCAGAAACTCGATCCGAAGTTCGGTCCGTGGATTTCTATCCCTCCGGCGCCCGGTTCGTTTTTCAGGCTGCGGCGGCCTTGGGCGAAAACTTCGAGATCACGCTTCCCGGAGCCTTCGTACCGGACAGCGTGCGTTTCTTGAACCAGGGCGGCGTCTGCTCCGTGAGGGTGGAAAGCGCGCCTCGGGACGCTTGGACGCCCCCGGCCTTGGCCCGGCTCAAGTCGCAGATCGACGGCAAGGACCGGGAGTTGAAGCTGCTTCGGACGCGGGAGACCGCTCTGGAGCAGGCAAAGGCAATGCTCGGCTCCCCTCTGCCCAAGAATTTCGGCGGTGACGGAAAAAGCCTGGTTCTCTACATCGAAGACGCTCAGGCCATGCGGCTGCGTATCGAAAACGAACTGGTGGACCTGAACTTCGCGACCGCGAAAACCGCCAAAGAGCTGGCCGTTCTGAAGGCCGAATACGATCGCAAGATCCCCCACGGCGCGGAAAGCGTCGTTCGTATCCAGGGGGTTTTCACGGGCGCGGCGGGAGATCCTCTGATCTTCCAGGCCTTCACGTACTCCGCGGGCTGGACCGTCCGGTACGACATGAGCCTCGACAGCGCCACGGGCGACATCGACACCGCAATGCGCGCCTGGGCGTGGCAAAGCACGGGACTGGACGCCGTCGGGGAGTTTTCCTTCCACACCCGCCAGCCCTCTTTCGCCATCGCACCGCCGGCGGTCTATCCCCTGGTGGTGAGCCTGCAGGCCGAGCTTTTATCGCGCGGAGCGGGAGCGTCGGACTCCGTGTCGGCGTCGGCAAAAGCCATGCGGCAGGCGCCTCTCAACAGCCTGATGGAAGCTGAGGAGCCCTTGCCCCCGTCTCCCCAGATGTCGGCGACACTGGCGGACGTTTCCGTGAAGGGAAGGGGCGGCCTGAAGGGCGACGGCACGCCCGAGGACGTGGCGCTGGGGAAATTCACGCTGAAAAGCGTTCCCGTCCTGGTCGCCATTCCGGAGCAGAGCCGCGAGGCCTGGATCGTCGCCAGCATGGACTCCATTCCGGAGCCGCTCCTGCCGGGCGCGGCGGAGCTGGCCGTGGACGGAGCCGCGACGGGAAAAACCGCGATCCCGGAGTACGGTATGGGCCAAACTTACCTTCCCTTCGGCATGGCCTCGCGCCTGACCTCCAAAAAGAACCGCCTGGTCGGCAAGACGGGAAGCTCCTGGCTGGGCAAGGGAATCCTGGAGGACGGCTACACCTTGGAGATCACCAGCGGGATGGAGACGGAGCGCGAAGTCACCGTCAAAGACCGCCTTCCGCTCCCCGCCGACGACAAAATCGCCCTGGAGGTCACGAAGATCGACCCGGCCCCCGTCGAGCGGGACAAGGAAAACAGGCTCACGTGGAAAATCAGCGTGAAACCCGGCGAGACGAAAAAGATCGTCGTCGAGTACACGCTCCGATATCCGGGGGAAAAGATATTGACGTATCGCTAGATTGGGGCCTTGCCCATTGGGGCTCTGCCCCAAACCCCGCTCAAGGGCCTTGGCCCTTGAGAATCCCTTCAATCGGCTTGACCGGTATTCTTTAAAACCTCTGTCAGGGTTTGGACGACGGCGTCCTCTCCGGTCAGCATCTTGACGAAAAAGCCCTCGACCTTTTCCCCCAGGCCGGCCTCGAACAGGTCCACGGCGAACAAGGCGGGGTTTTTCAGGAAGGGGCGCAATTGCCCTTTATAGGACTCGGGGACCCCGGCGCGGACGCCCTCGAGTCCTTTTTCGAGCTCCTCCAGCATGGGGTCCCTGCTGAGCTCCATAGGACGCAGCTTGTCGTCCACGCCCAGCAGATACCGGAACCACGCAGCGATGGCCAAGGGAATGCCCGCCAAGCTTCCCGAGTCCTTGTCGGGCCGTTCCATGTAAGCTTTTATCACCTCGCCGTAGCGGTTTGGGATTTTCTGGCTCGTGTCGGTGGCGATGCGCTGGGGCGTGTCGCCGATGAAGGGGTTGGAGATGCGCTCCAGCACCTCCCGCAGGAAATTCCGCGGGTCGAAGATCCCCGGGTCCGTCACGACCGGCAGCCCCTCGGCGTAGCCGATCCTCTCCACCAAGGCCCGCAAGAGGGGGTTTTCCATCTCGGAGGCGACGGACGTGTAGCCCAATAGGCAGCCGGTGACCGCCAGCGCCGTGTGCAGCGGGTTGAGGCACGCGGTGACCTTCATGCGCTCCACGTTGTTCACGGTCTCCCGGTCGGTGCAATACACCCCGGCCTCTTCCAGGGGCGGGCGTCCTCCGGGAAAGCGGTCCTCCACCACCAAATACTCGGGGACCTCCGCGTTGACGAAAGGAGCGATGAACGTGCCCTTCTCCGTGACCAGCAGGTCCATGCCGCCGATCCCCTGCTTGGTCAAATACTCGCTCACCCTTTCGGACGGACGCGGCGTTATTTTGTCGATCATGGTCCAGGGAAAGGAGACCCGGTCCTCGTCCTCCAGGTACGCGACGAAAGATTCGTCCGCGAAGCCTTTCGCTTCCCAGGCTCGGGCCACCGTCAGCACGGAGTTCCGCAGCTTCTCGCCGTTGCGGCTGCAGTTGTCCAGGCTGACCAGCGCCACCGGCGCCGCGCCGCTCCGAAACCGCTCCAGCAGAAGAGCGGCCGCCAGAGACATGGTGTGCTTCGCGCCCTCGGGCCCCTTGTTCATCTCCTGGCGCACCGGCTCCGGCAAATTTCCCCCGATGTCCGTCAGGGAGTAGCCTTTCTCGGTGATGCAAAAACTGATGATCTGCAGGCTGGGGGCCCTCGCGATCTCCCGAAGGCGGTCCATTTCCAGGTCGGCCCGCAGCGCCTCCGTGATGGAGGCGACGAGCTCCACGCCGATGTCGCCGTTCGGCTTCAGCGCCGCGGCCAGGGCCAAGTTGTCGTGAGGTTTGTACACCCTTTCGACGGGTTCATAGTCGTAACCCGCCGCCGCGATGATGCCCGTGTCGCTCTTGCCCGCGTTCAGCAGCGTCTGCTGCAGCCGGGCGATGTAGGCCCGGAAAATGTTGCCCACTCCAAAGTGCAGCCACCTCGGATTTTGCCTGGTGCGCGAAGCCACGGCGGCGCAGTCGTAAGACGGCATCCTGACCCCCGCCGCTTCCCACTCG
>JAISWV010000364.1 GCA_031270755.1 Synergistaceae bacterium | reverse complement strand
ATCGTCCGTCTCATACGCCATACAAAAACGCCTGTAGCCGAATTTTTCGGCAAAGTACGAAATATTGACGCGGCCAAGCCCCTTTTCCTCGAACATCGACTCGAAGTCGGTCAGGAATTCCTCCTCACTGAACAAAATGTCGTCGCTTACCACGACGATGACCTTCATGTTTTCGAGGAGCAGCGTCTTGTTCCACAAAGAACAAAACGCGACCCCCGCGCGAACTTCCATATCCTCCCGCTCGGGAAATTTACGCCCCAGCAAACTTTCCATCTGCGGAGAATACCCCAGAAGCATCATAAATCCCAGATTGATGGAGCTTCCGCTGTCGTACTTATAAAAGTTGTCACGCATCAAATTGCCAACACAACCGCTCAACGTCGAGGTCATGAAGAAAAATTCGCTCCCCACTTCCATACACAACGCAGCTATTCTTTTGAGGCGAGGACTGTGCAGCGAATTGATCGAAATCGGCTCGTAATCTACCCCGAAAGGGAACCACGAGGCGATTTCAAGATCCAAATCCGAACTCCAGTAAGGCAGCAAAAATATCCCTCATCACCGTATATAATTGTAGTCGCTAACGCCTTGATTGACAATATTAGTTATCTACGACCCATTCCCTCAGGCAACGGCGTTTTTTTCTACTGTTTCTACTGTTTCTACTTTTTCTTCCCTGGCTTTTTGCTCTTCCTTGATGATTTTCGCCACGTACTCGACCAACTGAGATATTTCCGGCTTCGTGATCTGATATTTGGCTCCCACACTGGCGGCCTTGACCTTGATATCCTGCGCCATGATGGAAGAAAAAACGATGATGGGCAGATCACTCGTCGTCTCGTTTTCTTTAAGACGTCTCGTCAAAGCCAGTCCGTCGAGGCGCGGCATTTCCACATCCGTAATGAGAACGTCAAAATGAGACTTTTCCTCCATGATCTTGTCATACGCTTCCTTGCCGTCCGAGCAGAGCGTCAGGTTGGTGAATCCGCCCGATCCCAGGGAATCCTTGATCTGCTTGCGAATCAAGGGCGAATCTTCAGCCACGATGATGCGATATTCCGAAGGGTCGCCGATACCCGCCGTCAATTCCCGGGCGCCCTCCGAATCCCACTTCTGACTCATGGAAAGCTGAGGGCTTATGGTCTGGACGATCGCCTCGTAATCTAAAAGAAGCACATTGCGGGCGTCTCTCTTGATGACGTAAAGAATCCACTCTCCCAGGTATTTCCCGGTCAAAGTCGCGTCCAAATCCTCGGAGTTGATGCGGTAAATCCGCTCCACCGCGTCAACGACAAAACCCAATTTCACCTCGTTGAACTCGGCGATGATCACCTTGCACTGCTCCATCTCCACTTTGGAAGCGATCCCCAGAAACACGCGAAGGTCAACCATCGGCAAAACCTCGCCCCTGACGGAGGTGATCCCGATCATGGCGCTGGGGGCGTCCGGGATGACCCTGCATCCGGGCCACCGCAGTATCTCCCGTGTCTTATCCACATTTATAGCGAAAGATTGATCTCCCAAGAAGAAGACCACAACCTGCCACTCATTCGTCCCGACCTCAGTTATAACCTTCTTCACTTCTTGCATCAGAGATCCTCCGTTCCTCTCGTTTATTTTCCGTGTTCATTGTCTCGCGTCCGGCGGTTTTCAAGAAATTCAAATTCAAATTCAGATTCGTGTCCGACTAGCGTAATATACATCACTCTCATGAAAGCATCAATGCCTTTTTTCCTGATCTATTTTTTCCTTCGCCGACTCCTTCGCCGACCGCCTCGACTGCTTCATCGACTGCACGAACCAGATGAGAGCCAGCACGGCAAGCCCCGCCAAGTCGGATTTCCAACCCGGAATCATCAAGCCCAGGGCGCCGGCGAGCGCCAAAATTCGTAAAGGCCAGATCAAGAACGTCTTGAAGTAGCCGATCGTCGCCATTCCCAGCAGGAAAACTCCTATCAACGCAGTGACCACAGCTTGGGCGAACACCGAGGGCTCGAAGTTCACCAGAACGAGTATCGGGTTGTAAGCATAGATATAGGGGACAAGAAAGCCCGCCAGCGCAAGTTTGGACGCAGTAACGCCGGTTCTCACGGGGTCGGCCTTGGCGATGCCCGCCCCGGCATAGGCCGCCAGCGCCACGGGAGGCGTCAGGTCCGCGGCTATGCCGAAATAAAGGACGAACATGTAGGAGGCCATCGGGGGAATGCCCAGCTCGATCAGGGCCGGAGCCGCCATCGTACTCGTCACGATGAAGTTCGCCGTCGTCGGCAGTCCCATGCCTAAGAAAATGGAGGCCACCATCGTGAAGGCCAGAGTCAAAAGCAAGCTTCCCCCCGCCAACGTCACGATGGCGTGCGCCAGCTTCAGGCCCAGTCCCGTCAGAGTCGCGGTGCCGATGATGATCCCCACTGTCGCGCAGGCGCAGGCCACGCCCAAAGAACTCCGCGCCCCGTTGACGAGCCCGTCCCAAAGCTTGCGGGGGGTCAACCAGGTATCGCGGCGCACGTAAGAAGTCACGATCGTGAGAAGAATACCGTAAAAAGCGGCTTTTATAGGAGTGTAGCCTGCCACGAGAAAATAGATGATACCCGCCAAAGGCAATAAAAGATGCCCTCGCTGGAAAATGAGCTTCATCAGGCTGGGAAGCCGGTCTCTCGGCAGGCCCGTCAAGCCCAGGCGCGTCGCCTCGAAGTGCACCTGAACGATGACGGCGATATAGTAAAGCAGGGCAGGAACCACCGCCGCCAGGGCCACGTCGAGATAGGGCACCCCCATGGTCTGCGCCATGATGAAGGCGGCCGCGCCCATGACAGGGGGCATGATCTGGCCTCCCGTGGAGGCCACGGCTTCTACGGCCCCGGCGAAATAAGGCTGGTAGCCGACGCTCTTCATCAAGGGGATGGTGAACATGCCGGTGGTGCAGACGTTGGCCACAGAAGAACCCGAAATGGTCCCCATGATGCCCGAGCTGACCACGGCCACTTTGGCGGGCCCGCCGGCCGACCAGCCTGCCAGCGCCATGGACAGGTCGATGATGTACTTGCCCAGTCCCGTCTGCTCCACGATCGTTCCAAAGAGGACGAACATGAACACGAAAGTGGCCGAGACCGCCAAAGGCGTCCCAAAAATTCCCTCCGTCCCAAGATACATATGGTTGATGATACGATAGAAACTATAGCCTCGATGCTGGAAAAGCGAGGGGGCGTGCCGCCCGAAATAACAGTAGAGGAGAAAAAAGATCGCGATGGCGGGAAGCACCGGGTTCGAGACCCGCCGCGTCGCCTCCAGAACGATCAGTATGCCCATGCACCCGACGACCAAGTCGGACATGTTGGGCATCCCCGCACGCGTCAGCATCGCGTAGAACTGAAACACCATGTACAACGTGACGATGGCTCCCATTGCGGCCAAGATATAGTCGTACCACGGGATATGGTTCTTCGAAGACTTCGAGGTCATGGGGTAGAGCAGAAACACCAGCACAAGAACGAAAAAGAGGTGGATCGAGCGCTGCCACATCTCCAAAAGAAGGCCGAACGCCGCCGTGTAAAGGTGAAAAAGAGACATCGCCACGGCGACAATATTGACGAGTATTCCCGTCCAGTCTTGGGGCGAGCGGAACCTCGACTCGCTGTCGTACTGTCTCTTGATTTCTTCGACGTCGATCTCCGTTATCGCGCTCTCCGCCCCGGGTTTTATCCGGTCTTCCATTGTATGCGCCATCGTATACCCGCACCTCCTAGGATTTTACATGGATTCTACCGCAAACGCATTGTCAAAAGAGCCCCCGGGAAACGCTGGAAAAGATCGATCTTCTTTCCCGTGGGCAAGGTCAGTGTGTTGCGTCCCATTCGGGCGTCGCCGACCCTCGATCTCAAAGATTTGAAAGAACGCCTGCCCCCGATGTACCGATACCAAGGAGGATCGTGGACGAATCGCCCCAGGCGCGGAGCCTCCGTGGGAAGTCCCGCGTTGGTGGACTGAGTCCGTTCTTCCCAAAGCCACAGAAAGTCCCCTATGGCATAATATTCGTCCACGACGGGACACAGCTGAACGGAGTGGATGTACTCCGTCGAAAAAGACTCCCCCAGATAAAGGGGAAAAGACAACACCACCGCGCCGTTCTCGTCGAGAAATTCCACGCGCCGCGCGAGAACCGGCGCAAAGACGAAAAAGAAAATGGAGAAGAAAATCAGCAAGACAAACACAGCGGAGAAAAACCGCCGCACCCCGCCGAGCCCAACAGATTTCCCCTTCTTT
>JAISWV010000336.1 GCA_031270755.1 Synergistaceae bacterium | reverse complement strand
CCGGTGGTCACGATCAACTCCGCCTCGTTTTTATCGCATATCTCAGCAAGTCTCTCCGCAAGCTTTGCGCGTTCGTCCGGAAGAATCTCGTATAACATGACGGAATACCCCGCCTTCGTCAGCATCTCTCCGACGAGTTCGCCGCTCTTGTCCTCCCCCTGACCGGCAAAGCAACTGTCGCTGACCGTGATGACCGCCGCTCTAAACAATTTCGACCACATCCCCTTTCTCGACGCTTCCTCCCGCCAGCACTCTGGCGAAAATACCCTCTCGGGGCATGATGCAATCGCCGACCCGCTCGTAAATTTGACAGTGTCGGTGGCATTCTTTCCCGATCTGCGTCACCTCCAGCAGGGCGTCGTTCACCCGCAGTCGGGTACCTACGGGCAGTGTGCTCAGATCGATACCCTCCACCACGAGATTTTCTCCGAAGTCTCCGTTTTCGGCTTCTCCGCCGCGCTCGTTGAACTCCCGCACCTTATCGTACGACAGAAGGCTGACCTGCCGGTGCCAGTTCCCGCCGTGGGCGTCGCTCTCGACGCCGTATCCTTCCACGAGCCGCGTTTGGCCGCCTACCTCGTTCTTTTTTACGCCCCGCATGTCGCTGACGCACACGGCCACAATCGTTCCCTTTATATGATTTGCATTTGCATTTGCATTCGCGCTCACAAAAATTCCTCCCTAAACATCCAAGTTCAGCCGCCGATTTTGGACATGATGCCCCGCGAAGCCTCTTTATGGGTCGTGAAGTCGTGGCGTTCCGGTTTATTCAGAATCGCCCCGCGGATATCTGCAAGCAGCCGCCCGTCGTCCGAATCGGACAGCGCGGGCAGCAAGCTGACGCCCTCGGCCCGATTGAGGCAGGGGCGAAGAAGCCCCGTTGCGGTCAGCCGAACGCGGTTGCAGCTTTCACAGAAGCACTCGCTGAGGGCGCTGATAAAACCGATTTTCCCCTGAAACCCGGGCAAAGAACCGTATCGGGCCGGGCCGTCGCCTTTATTCAGACCGCCTTCCAGCGGTGTCCAGTTTCCGTACTCCCGCTCCAGCCATTCCCGCAGGCGGCCGTTGTCCACGCCCGCGAAGACTTTTACCGCCGGGCCCATGGGCATCAGCTCGATGAAGCGCACGTGAACGGGCCGGTCCCGCGCCAGGGCGGCGACTTGCAGGACGTCCAGCCGGCTCTCCTCGCCGAAGGGAACGCAGTTCACCTTCACCAGCGGAATCCCTGCCTCTATGGCGGCGTCGATACCCGCCAGAACCAGGCGAACGTCGCCCCCTCGCGTCACGCGGCTATAGGCTGAGGGGTTCCGTGTGTCCAAGCTGATATTGACGCCGTCCAGCCCCGCGTCGCGCAGCTCTCGGGCCGTTTTCGGCAGCAAAATCCCGTTGGTGGTCAGCGCCACGAAAACCCCCTCCAGCTGCTTCAACCGTGCGATGAGGCTCACCGCGCCTTTGCGGACCAGCGGTTCGCCACCCGTGACCCGGAGTTTGCGAATTCCCAAGGCGGCAAAGACCCGGCAGATTCGCAGGATATTCTCGTAAGACAAGATATCTTCGTGCCGCAGAGATTTTACACCGGACTCCGGCATACAGTAAACGCAGCGCAGGTTACAGCGGTCGGTGATGGAAATGCGGGCATAGTCGATCTCCCGCCCGAATCGATCCCGCACCGGTCACTCTCCCGGGTCCGGCAGAAGGAGCTGTTCACAGGGTTTTGCCACGTAGCGGCCGCTCTTGCCCCCGCTTTTTTCCAAGAGACGCACTCCCCCTATCTCCATGCCCTTGTCAAGCGCTTTGCACATGTCATAAATCGTCAGCAGGGCGACGCTCACGCCGGTCAGGGCTTCCATCTCCACGCCGGTGCGGCCGTCGACCCGGACGGTGCAGAGGGCGCGGACCGTTCCCGACTCCGGGTCGGGCTCGAAATCCACGGCGCAGTTCGTGATTTGCAGCGGGTGGCACAGAGGGATCAAGTTCGGCGTGTTTTTCACCGCCATGATGCCCGCTACCCGCGCGACGCCCAATACATCTCCTTTGGAAACGCCGCGATGCACAATGGCTTCCATCACGCCGCGGCTCACGCGGATAAAGCCCTCCGCGGCGGCGGCGCGGCGGGTAACCTCTTTCTCGGACACGTCCACCATGACGGCGTTGCCCTCCCCGTCGAAATGGTTCAGTTCCCGCGTCGTCAATTGTTCTTCCATTTGCCTTTCCATGACATTACCTTTCCGCTTTCCGTAACGAATCACACAAGAGATTCACCCTCGTTCAAGCCCAAGACAAGACCTCTTGGTTTTCATCTCGGCGGCTCGTCATCGCATGAATTTTGCGAGATATTACATATTACATACTTCGGCTAACATAACACCCCTGCAAGGAGGTGTCAACAACGCTGCGGTCGTTCTGCTACAATCGTTCCTGAAAGCAGCTGACTGAAAGCGCATATGCCGGGGACAAGAAAGTTATGGAGAGCACCGCTGATCGAGAGCTTGTGACTTGCCGTACCTTGGCGGGGGAGGAAATTTTTACGAAAGACTCCCCGGCTCTGCTGTGGCTGGGGGAGGACGCGGTCCTGCGGTTCGGGGACGTCAGCGTCGCCGCCCCCATGACCTATTGCAGCGCCGGCCCTTCCGGCTCGCAGGAGGCTTCCAAGGAGGCTTCCTGCATCTGCGCGGGGATGGCCGTCAGCATCCAGGACAACGTGAAAGAAAATCCGGACGACCTCGCGATAGGCTATTGGCCGTCCTACTCCGCCATGAAACCCCATCAAAGGGGGTATTATCTGCGTTGGCTCGCGTCGGGAAAAAAGACGATGCCGGCAGACATCGGCTACGCTTTTGTCTATTTTTACGGCCTGGAACGACGCGCGCTGCTGGACCGACGGGACATTTTCCGGATACTGGAGGAGGCCAAGAGGCTTCTTGAGGTCTGCGGTGCCTCGAAGTCCTTTCGGGGTTATCTGACGCGCTTTCTCGTCTACCTTCACGCAAAGTATTTGAACGACCCCGCCATGACGGGAAAAAATTTGGCGGACCTCTATCGGCTCTTTCCCCCTTCTCAAGGAAGCACGTTGTCCCGGCTCGTCCTTGGATACCACGCTCTCCGAAATACGCCTCTCTCGGCGGAACAGGCGTTCAACCTCCTGCAGCGCCTTCCGAAGACGGAAAAATCCAAGTCATTTTCTCCCCGGTTCTCCTCGTCGCCGGAGCTCAAGCGTCTGTTCGCCCTCCGGTACGGCCGGGTCTACCCTCGAGGCTTCACCCTTTCCGCGTCCTTCGGCAAAAAAGACCCCGCAGCCTACTCCCCCGCCAGCGGCACCCTCGCCTCTGCGGAAGGCATGAAGCCGCTGGAGCCCGCAACGATCCCCAACGTCCTGGGCAAAGCGTCCCAGTTCAAGAAATTTCAAGAGATCTACGACGCCTGTATCGAGGAACTAGCGGCGGCAAAAGGCAGGAGCGTGTCGGACGAGCTCGTCGTCGTTCGCTCCGCGGGAAAAAGGCCCCCCGGCGAGCCTCTGCCGTTGGTCCGCATCGACCTGGAAAAGGTCGCGGCGCTGAGAGAGGAGACCGAAAGCCTGACCCGCCAACTGGCCGCCGTCTTCGTCCCGGAGGAAGAGAACGAGGCGGCCGGCTCCGGCAGCGTCCCGGCGGAATCCAACCCGAAGGACGCGGAAGAGGGAACGGAACCCCTTCCATTCTCCGAGGACGCCGTGAAAAAACTGGACCGCGGATATTGGCCCTGCGTGTCGTCGCTGCTGCGCCGGGCGGAGTGGAGCAAAGAAGACTTGGCGGCCCTGGCGCGCCGCTGCGGGCTGATGCCCAACGCCATGCTGAACGCCGTCAACACCTGGAGCGTAGAGGCGCTGGGGGACTTTCTGCTTATAGAAAGCACGGAAAGCATGGAAGGCGCGGAAGAAAGAGAAGCTTGGACCGTCAACGAAGAGCTCATCGAAGACAGCTCGTTCGGATGTTTTTGAGCGCTTCTCTTACACATTATCATAACAGCTGATTCGTAAAAGACGGAGGAAAGACGAAGAGAGGTTTTTGAGGCATTCGAGGCTTCAGCTTCGAGGGCTCTGGATGAGGCTTCTGGCGACTTACGCGGCGCGTTCTTTCCCCCGCGCGCCGAATATGTTTTTTTCGCCAAGTGGGCTATAATTGCGCCAGGCAGAGGGTGTGCCTATATAACTGCAAATCGTGACGAACAAAAGAACATTTCGCGCTGCGAAGGAAGGACAGGAGGGAAGAATAGCGCGGTAGCACTGTTCTTTACGGAGAAAGCAAAAACTCAAGAAAAGGAAAATTTGATTTTCTTGAAGGGGGAAAAAGACATTGACTCTGAAATATTCTGTGGCGTTGATTCCATATGAAGATTCTAACGGCTTTACGACATTTGTTTACGATATAGCTGGAGCTATCGCTCAGGGCGATACACGGGAGGAAGCAAAATACGAAGTGTTGCTGGCGCTTGAAGATATTTTAGAAGATAATTATTTCGAACAGGAGCGGCCGGTGCCTCTTTCCACCAGCATCGAAGACATTACGATTGAAGATATTGAATCGCATTTCGATACAGTCAGGCTGAACGGCTGCGCAAAAGAATATCTCGATTATATTGAGCTTTCAGAAGAATTGAGCCGAAAAATTCTTGAGCACAATAAAAAACTCTGCCTATATGTCGCATAATGCAAAATCTTTCGTCAAATATAATATCCCAAGAAGTGCAGGAAGCTTTCAAGAGGGAACTTGGAGATTTGGCGAGTAAAAAACCACCCAAAGGGATAAGTCCCGATACCTTTGTCGATTACCTGAAAGGAAGGTATAAAAATTCTACGGATGGCGTTTTGTTTCGAGAAGGGGGAAGACATCGACGCGCAAGTGTGGATGGTGGAATAAACTGGACGTCTTTGGGTGAACGCCATCCTTCAAAAGCAGTGAACAGTTTTACAGCCGAGCAAGTAGTCAGGATTTGGACCGGAGGAGGATGCTTCGTCTCCAAGTTCAGCGCGGCGAAAAAACTCTGGATCCGAAGTAGTGGGCCGAAGAAGTCCGAGGGCTGAATTTGGTGCAGGATGCAAAAATATACGAAAACCCAACAGAGCAGGGTTTTTATAGAGGAATCATCCTTCACAAAGACCGGGGAGATCGTTTTTGTGTCCAGAAGATAGCAGATAAGTCACTCGCAATACACGACAGGCGACAGTTTGAAAAGCTCCCGGAGAAGGGCGAAAGGGCACAGGTGAACGTCGTTAGAAAAAGTATCGAAACATAAGGCCCGCCTCATTCCAGCCGAGACGAGCCCTATTAAACCTTCGTTTATATTTGAGATGAACTATGCCGCTACATCGTCAAAAGCGTCAGCAAGACGCCTGCGGCCACCGCCGTTCCGATGACGCCGGCCACGTTGGGGCCCATAGCGTGCATCAAAAGGTAGCTTCCGGGGTTCTCGGACTGGGCCACACGCTGCACCACACGCGCCGCCATGGGAACGGCCGAAACGCCGGCCGAGCCGATCATGGGGTTGATCTTTCCGCCGCTCAACACTTTCATGACCTGGCCGAAAAGCACTCCCCCAATCGTGCTGAAGATGAAGGCGACAAGCCCCAACAAGATGATCTTCAGCGTCTCGACCCTGAGGAACTGCTCCGCCCCCATCGTGCTGCCCACAGCCAACCCCAAAAAAACGGTGGTGATATTCAGAATCTCGTTTTGGGCGGCTTGGCTCAGACGCTCCGTCGCCCCGCACTCGCGCAGCAGGTTGCCGAACATCAGCATCCCCACCAGAGGCACGCAAGCAGGCAGCACCAACCCCGACACGATCGTACAGATGACGGGGAAAAGAATGCGCTCTTTCTTGGAAACGGGGCGAAGCTGCGCCATACGGATGGCCCGGTCTTTCTTCGAGGTGAAGAGTTTTATAAAGGGCGGCTGGATCAGAGGCACCAAGGACATATAGCTATAGGCCGCCACGGCGATAGCCGGCAGGATCTGTTTTTGTCCCAGCTTCATGGTCAGGTAGATACTGGTGGGGCCGTCTGCGCCGCCGATGATGCCGATGCTGGCCGCCTCTCTGAGGTTGAAGCCCAAATAATTGGCCCCGATGAACGCCACGAAAACACCAAACTGAGCGGCGGCTCCCAAAAGAAACGTGAGTGGATTGGCCAGAAGCGGACCGAAGTCCGTCAAGGCTCCTATGCCCAAAAAGATGATAATGGGGTAAATTTCATGTTCCGCGCCAAAATAGACGTAGCGCAGAAAACCGGTAGACTCCGCTCCGAGCACACCGACTTCGTCCAGAATACCCGAAAGAGGCAGGTTGACCAACAACGCGCCGAAAGCGATGGGTACCAGGAGCAGCGGCTCGAACCCTTTGCCGATGGCCAGGTAAAGCAGCACGCAAGACACCACGACCATCAACAGGTAGCCCGGCAACGAAATCGAGCCGAACGTGACATTCAGCTCGAACAGCTCCGAGAAGCCCGAGGTCGTGGCTAAGTCTTGAAGCGATTTCAAATACATCTCCATTTTGACGGCACCTTCGCTGAATTGTTCGAAGTTACCCGAGAACGATCAGGATGTCTCCGGTGTTGACGGAATCGCCGCTTCTGACGCGAACTTCTTTGACGGTACCAGCCGCCGGCGCGAAAATTTCGTTTTCCATTTTCATGTCCTCCAGCATCAACACGAGATCTCCGTTGTTGACGGAGGCGCCCACGGCGACCTTCACATCCAGTATCTTACCCGGCATGGGGGCTTCGATGGTGGTCGCTCCCGCCGCAACGGGCGCGGCTGCGGGGGTTGGCGCCGGAGCCGGAGCGGGCGCCGCAACGGGCGCTGCGACAGGCGCGGGCGCCACTCTCGCCACAGGAGTGAAAGCAGGCGAAGAAACAGGTGCGGCGGCGCTCCCGCCCAATTCTTCAACCTCGACCGTATACGCCGTGCCATCCACCGTCACTTTATACTTCAAACTCATAACAACAATACCCCTTTCCTGATTTAATTTCGATATTTTTATTGCAAATCGATAAATCTAAATCGTGCGTTGTTTCCAAGCGGGAGCGAGACGCCGGCTGCTGTTTTCGACAATTGCCACCGTGCGCCATATCTGAGTCGTTTCCGAAGAAAACATCCTCTGTTGAGGCTGAGAAGTCTGCAGAGAATTCTGCGGAACCGGCGCGATGTTCACAATTTTGCCTCGCCCTTGTGTCGCCGCCAAAATCGCCGCTGTGATAGCCGCTACGTGCTGTGATTTTACGTTCGCCGGCTGAAGGGATTGAACGGATTGAGCGGCGTCCACAACGGGAGACGGCTCGTCGGGCTTTTCGGCGCCGGCTGCTCCGGTTGCGATACGCATGGCGTAGATCACCACCGTCAAGCCGCCCAACACGATGAAGACGATCGAAAAGGCGATACAACTATAAATAATTGCCACTGCCATGGTTGAAACTTGTGAATCCATATGCCCTCACTCCTATCGCGTTTGTTTCGATTTATGGACTTCTAATGAGGAATGACCCCATGTTTCTTGCTGGGACGCCCCACCCTCTTGCTGTCCATCCCGCAAAGAGCGAGCCACAGTTCTTTGCGCGTTTCCTCGGGCAGGATCACCCTATCGACAAGGCCCCGCTCCGCCGCAACGTAAGGTGTGGCAAAAGCGCGGCGATACTCGTCGATTTTTTCCAGACGCGTCGCTCCCGGGTTGGCCGCCGCGTCGATTTCCTTTTTGAACACGATATTGGCCGCTCCCTCGGCGCCCATGACGGCGATTTCGGACTGGGGCCACGCGAAAACCAAATCCGCGCCTAAAGCCTTGCCGCTCATTGCAAGATACGCTCCGCCGTACGCTTTGCGCAAAATGACGGTGATCAGCGGCACGGTAGCTTCGCTGTACGCATAAAGCATTTTCGCGCCTTGACGAATAATGCCGTTGTGTTCCTGCGTGACCCCCGGCAGATAGCCGGGGACGTCCACAAAGGTCACGATGGGCAGGTTGAAGGCGTCGCAGTGGCGGATGAAACGGCTGGCTTTGTCGGACGCGTCGATGTCGAGGCAGCCCGCCATGACCTTCGCCTGGTTGGCGATGATGCCAATGGAACGCCCCCCCACGCGGCCGTAGCCCGTGAGAATATTTTGAGCCCATCCGGGCTGAACTTCGGTGAAAACGCCGTCGTCCAATACCCGCGTCAAAACGTCGTGCACATCGTAGCTCTTGTTGGGGTTTGTCGGAACGATCTCCCGCAATTCCACGTCGCCGCGCTCGACGCTGTCTTGCGTCTCCACCACGGGAGCGTTGTCTACATTGTTGGAGGGCAGGTAAGAAAGGACTTTGCGAATTTGAGCGAAGCACTCTTCCTCGGATTTGGCGCTGAAATGAGCGTTGCCGCTCTTGGTGTTGTGGGTTTTGGCCCCTCCCAGCTCCTCGCTGGTGACTTCTTCGCCCGTAACGGCCTTGATCACCGCCGGGCCCGTGATGTGCATGACGCTGGTGCCCTCCACCATAAAGACGAAATCCGTCAAGGCCGGGCTGTAAACCGCGCCTCCCGCCGTGGGCCCCATTATCACCGAGATCTGCGGAATGACGCCGCTCGCAAGGGTATTGCGGAAAAAGATTTCGCCGTAACCGTTCAAAGAGTCGACGGCTTCTTGAATACGAGCACCGCCCGAGTCGTTGATACCGATCGCGGGACACCCCATTTCCATGGCCATGTCCAGGACCTTGCAGATCTTGTCGGCGTGTTTTTCGCCCAAGGAGCCTCCCAGAACCGTAAAGTCCTGGCTGAAAACAAAGACTTTACGGCCGTCGATCGTTCCCCATCCCGTGACGACCCCGTCTCCCAACGGCTTCGTCTTTTCGAGGCCGAAATTCGTGCACCTGTGGGTCACAAATTCATCGATTTCCACAAACGTTTCGGGGTCCAGAAGCTGCGAAATACGTTCTCTGGCTGTC
>JAISWV010000213.1 GCA_031270755.1 Synergistaceae bacterium | reverse complement strand
GTCTCCTTCTCGGCGGAAGACGTGGCGAACAACCGCGAACCCCAGTTTTTGTTTTCTCTCCGCCGCGACGCCTTGGAAGAACTGACCACCAACCTTCCCTCCGACACTCTCGAGGGATGTTTCTGCCGGCTGTACCTCGACGCGAAACCCATGCACCTTTCCAAGGACCCTGCCAAAGTCGAGGCCTTTTTCAACGCTCCGTCCCCCGAGACCTCCCGGTTCGGCCCGCTTTTATGGATGGCCTTGACGGTTTGGCCCGAAATCGACCCTCACTTCCTCGTCCGCCTGTTCAAGAAAATTTATCCTCAAATGCAAGCGGAGGGGAACAAGAACGACAGTCTTTGGCCGGCAATAGGCCACACGATAACGAAGATAAAACAGAAGGGCATTCGAGACGCGGTGGCGGACGGCGTCTGCCGCATCATGAGGGGCGACAAAAACAAATCCCATCAATTCAAAGAAACGATAGCCTTTTTGGAACGTCTTCCGAAGCTGACGAATGCGGAACTGGCGAAGACAGTCAGCAGAAACGCCCGCAGCGGGATCCCGTCTCTCAAACAAGTCCAGGACCTTCTCATGAAAATGTTTAAAAAAGAAAAGCGCTTCTACGAAGACGATTTTTTTTAGAGCCGCCGGCTCTTTTCAGCGCAAAGTTTTGTTCGTCTATCACAGGTGTGGGCATCTTTTCCTTATGTATGATCCGCTCTAAAGTCCTCCAGCGAACCATAAAAATACCGAAACCCCTCTATACGAGGCCGCCCTCGCGGACTTGCCAGAGGGTTTTTTCGCCTTCGGACACCTTGTCGAAGGGGTCCTCCACGCTGGTGACGAAAACCTGCCAGCCCGTGTCGGCCAAAGCACGGCCCATAAGCCCTCTTCCTTCTTCGTCCAACTCCGCCGTCACGTCGTCCAGGAGCAAAATCGGTTTCGTCCGCAGCTTCGCCTCGATCAAAAGGCCGGCGGCCAGGATCGCCGCAACGACCAGGCGGCGTTTCTGGCCTCGGGAAAGAGCCAGAGACGCCGGGCGCCCAAGACAGGAAAACAGAAGGTCGTCCCGATGAGGCCCCACGAGCACGGTACCGCTTTGGCGTTCCCTCTCGAGACCGGCTTCCAAGGCGGCGGCCATATCTTGAACGGGATCCTGGAGGCCGGCAGTCCCCCGGAGCTCCAACGCCGCCTCCACCCGAAAGGGGCAAAGGTCATTGTAAATATTGTCCTTTCTATGGAGCATCCCCGCCAGAAGATCCGCTATCTCCCGGCGGACGCCCCTAACCCAGCCACCCAGGCGCGCCAGGGGAAGAGCCGTGGCCTTGAGGGACGCTGAAAAATTACGTAAATTACAGTCTTGTCTCCGGCTTTGCCGCAGAAGCGTGGTCCTCTGCCTCACAAGCTGCTTGTACTCCGCCAAACGGCGCGCGTAGAGCGGGGAGGACAGCGCGCAGAGCTTGTCCAAGAAAAGGCGGCGGACGGAGGGCGGACCGTCCAAGAGCTCGATGTCCTGGGGCAGAAAGGAAAGCGACGGCAAAAGAAAGCGCAGCTCCGAGTAAGTCACCCGCTCGTTGGCCGCTCTCAAGCTCATACGGGCCCCGACATGGGCTTGAACCTCCACGTCCCTCTCGCCCGCGGCCCGTCCGAGAAGATGGGCGTGTCCATTTTCCGTCTCGTCCGTCCCGGCCCAGGCGATCAAGAAAGAGGTCCGGCCGCCGGCTGTAGGAAAAGCTCCCCAGCCGGAGAGCACATTGAAAGACTCCAAGAGGTTGGTTTTCCCGGACCCGTTCGAGCCCGAAATGACGTTGAGCCCCGGCTGCCACCTTTGACTGCGGGGTCTCAGGTTTCTAAAACCCTTCCAGGCGGTCTCCACGAACTCCATGCCCTCTATTCCGGAGTCCCTTCTTTCGAGATCTCCTCCAGAGATTTCAGGGCGTCGAGGACCGTTTCCTCCCCGGATTTTCCGCCGGCGCCGGTCCCGGTCAAAGGTTTCTCCTTCTTTTCTTCTCTTTCGACCGGAGCTTTGTCCGTGAGCGCGAAAAAGTCCTCTTCTTCGGGATCGATCATGTCCTGCTCGGTGATCCGCACCGGCATCAGCATGTAGAGAAAGTCGTCCGTGTCCTGCCGGTGCAGTGTCATCTGCCCCGCCTCTCCGTTCAGGTTCATCTTGATATCGTCGCTGCCCAGGGATTTCAGCCCGTCCTGCAAAAAGGCGACGTTGAAGCCCGCTTTCAGCGGTTCCCCGTCGATGATGGCGTCGATTTCCTCCAGCGCGGTTCCGAACTCAGGGGCCTTGCCCGTCAGTCTCAGCTGCCCGCCCGGTGAAAAGCGCATCACCACGAGCCTGGTGTGAGAACGCACGATGATGTCGACGCGCTCCAAGGCGGAGAGCAGCTCGCCTCGGTTCGCCAGCATGATGGTGGTCTTGCTGGGGTTGAGGATTTTTTCGTAATTTGGGAACGTGGAGTCCACCCGTCGTATGGAAAACTCGATATCTCCCATTTGGAACCACACCAGCGACCCGTCGTAGAGGATGCTCGTGGGGGCCTCCCCGACACCCGTCAGGAGCCGCTGGAGCTCCCGGAGGGGCCCTATGGGCAACAGAAGGTCCGCCGCCTCCTCCCCGCCCTCGCAAGGGCAGCGGGACAGGGACAGGCGGCGGCTGTCCGTGGAGATCACCCGAAGGGCGCCTTCTTTGAGTTGGATCAAGCAGGCCCCAAGGTATTTTGGAAAATCGTCTGTGGGCGAACTGGCGATGGACCCCTCGACCAGAACGCGGAGAAGCTCATGGGCCGGAACGGCGCACAGGTATTTCGCTCCGTCGCTCTGGGGCAGCCTCGGAAATTCGTCCGCGAACCAGGTGGAAAAACGGGTTTTGCTCCTCCCCGCCACCAGGACCCCTTTTTCGTCCTTGATCTCGATGGTGAATCTATCCGTCGGGATCTTCTTGAAAAGTTCGCCCAAGAGCTTCACCGGCAGTATGGCCGAGCCGTTCTGGGAGACGCTTACACCCCCGGCCGTGCAACGGATCGAGGTTTTGAGGTCCGTGGCCGAAAGAAGGACCTTGTCTTCGTCCGCGGCTAAAAAAACGCCTCCCACCGAGCTGAGGGTGCTTCTTGTACTGGTACATCTCTCGGCCATCTGCCACGCTTTGAGGAACTCCGACCGAACGATATCGATTTTCATGTTTTGCTGCTCCCTTCGATTCCTGTGACTCGAAATCTTTGTAAACTAGATTCTTCTATATCTCCTATCAACGTCAACAACTTAAGGCGAAAATAATAATGGGGTCAGGGGACGTGTCCCCTGCGGGGTATGGGGCGGAGCCCCAAAGTTTTGCTCAAGTTGTTGACATTGATTCTCCTATATCTGTTATCTTTAAGATTTAAAAAAGTAGAAGAAGTAATAATAGAGTCGGACAACTCTGTGGATAATCGAGAAAAAGCCTTGCGGCTCAGCCGTAAAAGCCGCAAAAAAACTGTGAACGGAGTGTGAAATCTCTGTGTTTTGTTTGTGGATAAGTGAGATGAATCCACACTCCCGTTTTCCGCGTTGTGTAAAACTCGATTTATCCACAAGTTTATCTTCATTGCGTTCACACTTGTCCACATATTTATTTACAACTTACTCCGTATGTTGTCCACAATATTTCTCATCTGGTCGTCGTTTTTGACCATGAGGGAGATTTTTTCGCGGGCGTGGATGACCGTCGTGTGGTCCCTTTTCTTGAAAGCCTGGGCGATGGAGTGGAGGCTGGACTCCGTCAGCTCCCGGCAGAGGTACATGGCCACCTGGCGTGCTTGGGCGATGTCGGCCGTGCGCTTTGGGCTCGTCAGGTCCTCCACGGTCATCTCGAAGCTCTCCGCCACCACGCTTTGAATGTGGCTGATGGTGGTGGGCGCCTTGATGTCCATTCTCAGAATATCCTTGAGCCATGTGGAAGTGTTGTCGATGTTGATGGGTTCTCCTGACAGCTCGGCGCAGGCGATGACACGGTTGAAGGCCCCCTCCAGTTCGCGGATGTTGCTGGGGATCCTCTGAGCCAGAAGGTTGATGATCTCCTCGGGCATGTCGTAGTTTTGGAGCCGGGCTTTTTTTTGCAGGATAGCGATCCGCGTCTCGATGTCTGGAGGCTGGATGTCCGTCACTAGGCCGAACCGGAACCGGCTCACCAGTCGGTCCTCGATGTTGTGAAGCTCCGTGGTCGGGCGGTCGGAG
>JAISWV010000184.1 GCA_031270755.1 Synergistaceae bacterium | reverse complement strand
CACAGCCTATATCGGCGGCTTTGAGGGCGGGAGCGTCGTTCACCCCGTCCCCCGTCATGGCGGCTATCTGGCCTTTTTTCTGCCACGCCTTCACGATGCGTATCTTGTCGGAGGGCGACACTCTCGCGTATACGCTGTAACGCTCCACGTTTTCGTCCAGCTGTTCGTCCGTCATGGCGGCAAGCTGCCGTCCCGTCAAGGCTTCGCCGTCGCCGCCCAGTATTCCCAGCTGCTTTGCGATGGCGGATGCCGTGGCCACGTGATCTCCCGTTATCATGACGGTTTTTATTCCAGCCCTGACGCACTCCTCGATGGAGCCTTTGACCTCCTCGCGCGGAGGGTCGATCATCCCCACGAGGCCCACGAACTCGAGCCCGGCCTCCAGGTCGTCGGGTTCGCACTTTTCCGGGAGCGAGCCGATTTCCTTGCATCCGATGGCAAGCACCCTGAGCGCGTCGGAACTCATTTCATCCCCGGCGGCGGACGCCGCGGCCAGATCGCCGGAAATACATTTCGAGTAGAGCACGTCGGGCGCTCCTTTGACGATGACCGTATATTTCCCGTTTATCCTATTGACGGTCGTCATCAGTTTCCTGTCGGAGTCGAAGGGTATTTCGCCGACCCTGGGGCACTCGGACGACAGGCTGTCCTTCGTGATCCCCGCGCGCATGGCGGCCGCCACTATGGCGGTCTCCGTGGGGTCTCCGATATGTTTTTCGCCTCCGTTCTCAATTTCCACGGTCCCGTCGGCGCACAGCGTGCCGAGCTTCAGGACACGCGCCGTTTCCTCATCGAGTTTTTGCCCGGAGTTTGAGTCAAGCCCGGGGCCGGCGGATCTGACCGCGCCGCCCGCGAATACCTTGACCAGCGTCATCCGGTTTTGGGTCAGCGTGCCCGTCTTGTCCGAACAGATCACGGTCGTGCTACCTAGGGTCTCCACCGCCGGCAGCCTTCTGATTATGGCGTTTTTCATGACCATCCTGCGGACTCCAATCGCCAACACGATGGTCACTATCGCCGGCAGTCCCTCCGGAATAGCGGCGACGGCAAGGGACACCGCGGTCATGAACATTTCGACGGTCTCGAGCCCGCTCATGATGCCTACGAAAAATATGGCGGCGCAAATCAAAAGGGCTATCATGCCCAGGTATTTCCCGAGTTGGGCGAGCTTCTCCTGCAAAGGGGTATCGCCTTCCTTAGTGGAAGCGATCATAGAGGCTATTTTCCCCATCTCGGTGCCCATCCCGGTGGCGACCGCTATGGCGACTCCCCTGCCGTAGGTGACGGAGTTTCCCGCGTAGAGCATGTTGGTCCGTTCCGCCAAAAGAGCCGATTCTTGAACTTCGTCGCGGGCGTTTTTGTCCACTGGCAGAGACTCGCCGGTCAGCGCGGATTCGTTGCTCTTCAAAGAAGCGGATTCCAGCAGCCTGCAATCGGCCGGTATCACGTCGCCGGCTTCCAGGAGGATCACATCCCCCGGCACCACATCCGCCGACGGGATGACTTTGGAGGTTCCGCCGCGGCGCGCCTTGACCTGGGGCATGGACATCTTCTTCAACGCCTCCAGGGCGGCCTCCGCCTTGCTCTCCTGCATCACGCCCAAAATGCCGTTCACGAGGATAATCAGCACGATCACTATCGGTTCTATCCACTCGGCCTCCTGTCCCTTGGACGCGTGGTACACGCTCAAAGCGAAGGAGATGCCGGCCGCGACGAACAGTATGACGATCATCATGTCCTTGAGCTGGTCGACGAAGCGCTCCCAAAACGTCCTTGGCGGTTTTTCATCGAGTTTGTTGGGGCCGTATTTTTCGAGTCTCTCCGCCGCCTCGGCTTCCGACAGGCCTGTCGCGGGATCGACCTCGAAGGCCTTTGCGACGACGTCGGCCGACTCGGCGTACCAATTTTTCCTCGTCATTTTTATTTCCTCCCGTAAAAAAATAAAAAAAATAATAAAATACTATGGCACAGGCAGAGGCTTGATTTTGCGGACCGCTTCAACCCTGTACATCACGCTATTCAAGGCAAGCGTTTACCAAAAACGCGCTGTCTCGAACCATTCTAAATTCAAACGCGCCTGACTGGCATCAGCATATCCAACACCCGACAAACCAGTGTTGTTACAAAGCTTTCGATAATCTTTTACAAAATGCCGTTATCTTGACTTTATAAACGCGTGAAGCAGTGAATCGAAAGCTCGTAAGCCGCGGGTTCTGTATGGGGTTCTGCATGGAAGGCATGAAAAACATGGAAAAATGCGAAATGGTCTTGCCGCAATTTTCGAGTAACGAGGAGGGAATTTCTTGTCATGAAAGGTGTGTCTGTTGTGGTCATTACCCTGAACGAGGAACGTCATCTCGCGCATATACTCGGCGATCTGGAACGCCAGACCGCGAAGGAATTCGAGGTTATTGTCGTGGACAGCAGAAGCACGGACTCCACTGTGGCGGTGGCGCGCTCGTTTTTAGGCCGTCTGCCCTTGCGCATAGTCGAAATGTCCCGCAGAGGTACGAGTTTAGGACGAAACACCGGCGCGGCTCAGGCACGCTACGAGCGGCTGCTTTTTTTAGACGCGGACACGCGCCTGGACCCCGGCTTTCTGGAAGAAGCCGTCGAAGAACTCGATAGCCGTCACATTCAGATCGGCGGAGTCTATATGAGGTCCTCCGGATCGTCCTTGCCGGTTGTACTGGGCATTTTGGCCTTCAACGCCGGACTTTGCTTTGGACAGTATCTCTTTCCAATGGCCACGGGAGCCTGCCTTTTCTCCACGCGTACCGTCCACGGCGAGATTGGAGGATTCGATGAATCCATCGTGCTCTGTGAGGATTGCGATTACGTCAGGCGCGCTTCGAAAACGAAAACGCAAAAAATACGTTTCGGCATGTTACGAAAACACTTTTATTACCATCCCAGACGTCTGGAACAAGACGGGCTCCTCAGAACAGGATGGACCTACCTCCGAGCCAACTTGCACCGGCTGTTCTTGGGCGAGCTTTACGGCAACCCCTACCTCTATCGATTCGCCCACTACGATACCTCCGCAAAAGGGATCGAAAGCGATGTTTAGCACCGCCAGGATATTCCCTTTCTTTGTCGGACGCAGCGCCCGCGCAGCCAACAAACCCGAGGAAGTGTACTCTTTCTTTCAGCGTCGTTTGTCTGAGGGATATCGCCCGCTTCTCAAAGAAATTGAGATCGACGCGCTGTCGAACACGGAGAAAAACACGGATGTGTGCAAAGTCAGGGCGCTTTTCGTTTCGGACGTTCACCTCGGCACTCGTTCTTGCCGGGCGGATATGATTCTGTCTTTTCTGAGGAAGTACGAGGCGGAAACTCTTTACTTGATAGGCGACATCATCGACGGGTGGCATCTCGAAAGGTCTTGGTACTGGCCCAAACTTCACGAGGAAGTTCTGGAGACCATCATCGACAAAGCGTTGAGAGGAAGCCGCGTCGTTTACATTCCTGGAAACCACGACGACTTTCTTCGCCTCTCTTATGGAAAGAAAGCCACGGGTATAGAGGTGGTCGAGACAGCGATACACACCACTGTCGACGGGAAGCGATTTTTGGTCATGCACGGAGACCAGTTCGACAACGTCATACGCGACGTTCCTTGGCTGGCACATGTGGGCGACGTAGCCTACGACGTGCTCACGGCGGCAAACTTTGCCTACAACAAGGTAATGGGGGCTCTGGGATTCGAGTACCATTCCATCGCCGCCACAGTCAAGGCAAGCGTGAAACATATCGTAAACTTCATAAGCAAATTCGAAAAGGCCCTCGTTGCGATGGGGCGCGACAAAAACGTCGACGGCGTGGTTTGCGGCCACATCCACTGCGCCTCCATCAGGCGCATACAGGAAATGTACTATGTCAACGCGGGCGACTGGGTGGAAAATTGTACCGCCGTCACCGAAAACGCAAACGGCACTCTGGAATTGATTCGTTTGACTTTTTAGTTTTTACTGAAGATCATAGCCGAGGCTGAGCGATGTACCACCATCGATTGTTTCTCTCCACGGCGGCCTTGTTTTCTCGGAAGGGCAGGGCGGCGTCGAAAATCGGAGGGATGACCGTCTCTCCGTGAGCGTCGGAATAGCCCCACCCTCCCGCGGCGGATTCGAAAAGGACGAGCCCTCCCTCCACCGCCTGGTTTTTCGCGATATCGAAAGAAACGGTGTCGAACACCTTGCCGTCGAGGCCGACGTAGCGCGAATCGCCGGCGGCGACCTCCACCCGGGCGGTGCCCGACGAGAAACGGGGAGCGAAGGTCTTCCAAGGCAAAAAGGAGGCTTTGACGACGATTTTCCCTTGGCGGTCGATAAATCCCGTCTTCCCGGAAATCAACACCGCCGCCAAGCCCTCGGAAAAACTTCCGATCTCGGCTTCCGGCCGGGGAACGTCAAAGCGGGGCCTGACCACGGACCGCCCTTTAACGTCGATATACCCCACCCGCTTGTTCACGCGAACGGCGGCAAGCCCTTCGCTGAAGGGCCACGCGTAATGGTACTGGTTTTTGACGGCCCACCGTCCTTGTTTGTCGATATAACCCCATCGATTTTTCAGCTTTACGGCGGCGAGCCCCTGACGAAACGGTCCCGCCGCCTCGAAATGGAAGGGAACGCGCAGGCTGCCGCTCTTGTCGACGTAGCCCCACATGTCCCCCGACGCAACGGCCGCGAACTGCTCCGAAAAATCGTCCGCCTCCTGAAAATGAGTGTCGAAAGCCAGGCGGCCGTCGGCGTCGATATAATATTTTCTGCCTTCATACCCGATCACCGCCAAGCCCTCGGAGAAAGACCGGGCCGTCTCGAAGGCCGCTCCGAAAAGAGGGACGATTTTTCGCCCCAAGTATCCCCAGCGCCCACCAGCGTCCCGGGCGCGGGCCAGTCCCTCGTAAAAAGGCCACGCCTCCAGGTAGACGGGATCCGCGACCCAGGCCCCTTTGGGGTCGATGTAACCCCACCGCCCTCCAAATTTGGCGCTGGCCATCCCCTGGGAAAAGCTCATGGCGTCGTCGAAAACGGCCTCGATTTCCAGCTTGCCGGAGGTCGAGATATACCCCCACTTCTGCCCTTTGCGCACGGCGGCGAGCCCCTCGCTGAAGCTCCACGCCGCGTCGTACAGAGGGTCCACCGCCCAGCGTCCTTCGCTGTCGATAAAACCCCACCGGCCGGAACGCGCCACTCCCGCCAGCCCGTTCGAAAAAACACGGCCCCGGAACGCGCCGTCAAAACCCGGGGGGATGACCCATTTGCCGTCGAGGTCGACAAAACCGAATTTGCCGCCTGCGCGAACCGCCGCCCGGTTTTCCACAAAGGGCAAAGCCTCCTCGTACCAAGGGGGAACGAGCCAGCCGCCTCGCTTGTCGATAAAACCATGCCCCCCGGCCATTACGACGGCGGCGCGTCCCTGATAAAACTCCCCCGCCATGTCGAAGCTGGCGGGAATTTCCAGCTTTCCTCGGGGGTTCACGTACCCCCATTTGTCCTGGGAGCGCACGGCGGCCAAGCTCTCGCTGAAAGGTCCCGCCGCCTCGTAGTCGGGGCTCACGAGAAAATACCCCTGCCTGTCCACAAACCCCCACCCCGAATCGTCGGCAACGGAAGCCAGGCCCTCCCGGAACGGCTTGGCCGACAGCAGCCGAGGCGGAATCGCCCACCGTCCCCTGGGGTCGATGTACCCCCACCGTCCGTTGACCTCTACGGCCGCAAGCCCCTCGGAAAACCGCGTCGCTTGGCCGTACACGGGAGGCAACAGCCACTCCAGCCCGGAGGCTCCGGCTTCTCCGCCCCGCGGTGCGCCCGACAAAAAGAACAGAACCGTGAAGCAGGACAAAAAAAACAAACGCACGGTTTTATTTTTTTTCATTTCGGCGACTTACCCCTGCTTTGGGGTAAAATATCCGCCTCCGCCGCGTCCCACAGCGTATAAAAACCTTCTTCGTCGGGGATTTCAGAGGCTCCCAGAAAATCCAAGACCGCTTTTCCCGCAAGCCGCGCCGCGTTCAGCTCCCCCGCTTCCAACCCGGCGTGATTGAAGCGCGCGCTCTCTCCGGCGTAGACGACTTGAATCGAACGCCGCCCTTTGGATCTGGTGGCCGAAA
>JAISWV010000162.1 GCA_031270755.1 Synergistaceae bacterium | reverse complement strand
CCTCCGAGAGTTTTTTCCCACTGCAAATTTCCTCCTGCGTCCAACTTGACTATCCAATAGTCGAACCAGCCGTGATTTCCTGACACGTCGCCATCGTTGCTATCGGAATATCCCGCAATGATATATCCGCCGTCTATCGTCTGCTGGAGTGATCTGGCGCCATCCCAATCTGAACCACCAAAAGGTTTTTCAAATTCGATAACAGGTGCCGAGTTGAAATCTGGAATCAGTGCTTCACCCACCCCGAAAATACTGCTCTTTTGTACCTGCCCAACCCCCGGCTCCGCCGTGATCTCGATGCGGTAATTCCCCTCCGCCGTCACCGTCTGGCCAAACGCATCCTTGCCCGAAAGACCGCCGCAGACGAAGACGTTTGTAGTCAGTTTATCGCTCGACCAGTGCACGGCAGACGATCCGTCGAGCAGTTTTTTCCTGTTGAACTGGGTCGTGTGGGATATTCTGTCTATCTCTTCTTTAAGTTGGCCCACCTCGAGATGAATATAGGCGCGGTCTTGCGCGGTCAATGAGTCGTTCGCCGCCTGGACGGACAGTTCGCGCATCCTCTGTAGGATGCCGTGGGTCTCGTTAAGTGCGCCTTCCGCCGTCTGGATCAGTGAGATGCCGTCCTGCGCGTTGCGGTATGCCTGATCTACGCCGAAGCTCTGCGCGCGCGTCTTTTCAGCGATGGCAAGCCCCGCCGCGTCGTCCGCCGCCGAGTTGATCCGCAGACCGGTCGAGAGCCGGTTGATGATTTTTCCAAGCGACCTAATCTGCGATGAGAGCGCGTTATAAGCCGTTAGCGCCGGGAGATTCTGCTGGATCCTCATGGCGCTTCACCGGGTTTACGGCCCGTCAACGCAAGGCGCGGCCAAATATTGATACAGCCGGATCTTGTCGCAAAAAATTTTATTGAGGATTTGCCGGGGTGATATAAGGACTTGATCCGCCGACAGCGGTCACGTAAAAAGATATTATTTAGCCCGAAGCCCGAAGCCCGAAGCCCGAAGCCCGAAGCCCGAAGCCCGAAGCCCGAAGCCCGAAGCCCGAAGCCCGAAGCAGTATGCCGCGTCCCGTCCTTGTGTCAAGCGCATCATCCATGATTTCAAGCCGCCTTCCGATTATTCCGTTGTAAGCCGCTTCTATAAATAACATTATAAATGAGTTTAAGATTTCTGTCACTGCAATGGATGATTTTATATATCGATTTTTATATTCACTCACATTTTTCCGAACATATATTCGGTATTTGGGAACACGCTCCTTGATTACCAATAAGCGCGATGATAAAGTTACGGCATCGTCAAAGGCAATTTTAAAAATCTGGGTGCCAGGCGCGACTACAGGCTGTTTGCGCGCCGTCGGCGTTTGCGTCGTTACATTGCTGTTCAAGGCGGAGGTCGTTGCTGGATGGAATCAGACGATAGCAGGAAACCGTCCCATGTACGTTCGCTAGAGCGCGCGATGATGCTATTCGGCATCATCGCGGAAAGCGGGCAGGAGATGTCGCTCACGGAAATTTCCGTCAAGTCCGGGTGGGCAAAGAGCACTGTGCACGGGCTTCTGTCAACGCTGCGCGACTATCACTTTGTCGACCAGTCCCAAGAAACGGGGCGTTACCGCCTTGGCGTACGGCTGTTCGAGCTTGGCAACGCCGTGGCAAAGTCGTGGGACGTGCGGGTAGTGGCAAAGCCGCACCTGGCCCGGCTGGGCAAGAGCATCGGGGAGACCGTCCACCTGGCGGCGGAGAGCGACGGGGAGGTCCTTTATCTGGACAAAGTGGAGTCGAACCAGTTCATACGGATAGTCTCCGAGGTCGGCGGCAGGCTACCTATGCACTGCAGCGGGCTGGGCAAGGCGCTTTTGGCGTATAAAACGGGCGCGGAGGTAAGGCGCATCGCGGACAAGAGGGGGCTTGCCCCCTTGACGCGGCGGACGATCACGAGCCTGCCAAAGCTGCTGGCGGAACTGGAAAAGACGCGCACGCGCGGTTACGCGATGGACGACGGGGAAATCATGGATAACTTGAGGTGCGTGGCCGCCCCAATATTCGACTGCGGCGGCGCAGTCCATTACGCGGTGAGCGCTTCAGGGCTCTATTCGAGCATGCGCGGCGAGCCGCTGACCAGGGCAATCCAACTTGTGAAGCAAACCGCCGAGACGATATCGCGCTTGACGGGCGCGGGGGCGAGGAACCCCTAAAAAATCACGAACAAGAAAGGTTGTGGCGGAAATGGCTGAGAAGAGACCAGAGATCGCTAAGAGCATCAAGACGGGCAGTTACAAGACGAACTACCACGACGTAGGCGAAGGGTTCCCCGTAGCGCTGCTGCACGGCTCGGGGCCAGGCGTCACGGCGTGGGCCAACTGGGGCAAGCTCTTCCCTCTCCTCGAAAAGGAGTTTCGCGTGATAGCCCCGGACCTGGCCGGGTTTGGCTTCACTGACAGGCCCGAGGGGATGGAGTACAACCTGAACAACTGGGTCCAGCAGACTGTCGGCCTCCTGGACGCGCTCAAGATCGAGAAGACAAACCTGGTTGGAAACTCGTTTGGCGGGGCGCTTGCCCTGTCGATGGCCATAAAGTACCCGGAGCGAGTGGGCAAGCTCGTCCTGATGGGCAGCATGGGGGTTTCGTTCCCGATAACCTACGGGCTCGACAGAGTCTGGGGGTACTCCCCATCACAGGCCAACATGGAGGAGCTGCTCGAAATCTTCACCTACGACCACTCCTTCTCCACGCCAGCGCTCGTCAAGACGAGATACGAATCCAGCATCCAGCCCGGCTTCCAGGAGAGTTTCTCGTCGATGTTCCCGGAGCCTCGCCAAAAGAGCGTCGAGAAGATGGCGAGCAACGAGAACTACATCCGCAACATCCCCCACGAGACGCTGATCATCCACGGCAGGGAGGACAGGGTCATCCCAATAGAGACGTCCCTCCGCCTTATAAACCTGATCGACAGGGCGCAGCTCCACGTATTCGGCCACTGCGGGCACTGGACGCAGATCGAGCACACCGAGGAGTTCGCGGACCTCCTGCGCAATTTCTTCAAGCGCTAGGGAGTCTATGGGCGGCACTGACGGGAAACGCGCGAAAAAATTCGCCGTGCGGGTCGCTGGCACGGGAGAGGAGTTCGAGTGCGGGGAGGACGAATTTGTCTTGGACGCGATGATACGGGCGCGCCGCGGCCCGGTACGCCACGGCTGTTGCGGTGGCGGCGGCGGGGTTTGCAGGATGAAGCTGGAGAGGGGGTCGGTATTTGCCGCGAAAAAGATGAGCAGGGCTCACGTTTCAGAGGAAGAACAGGGGGAAGGGATCGTACTGCTCTGCTGCGTCAAGCCCCGAGGGGACCTACTGCTTTCGCCGGCGCGGTAAGGCACGGCGAAAGCCCGGGGAAGAACACGCGAAAAAGCATGAAGGAGGTTTTACGATGGCTCTCAACAAGACATTGCGCCCAGGGCTCATCCAGCTCCGGGTGCTGGATCTGGACAAAACGCTCGACTTCTACAAAAACATACTCGGCCTGAACGAGGTCGGCTGCACGACGGACGGGCGCGTGATGCTGAAGG
>JAISWV010000117.1 GCA_031270755.1 Synergistaceae bacterium | reverse complement strand
CGGTCTCCGCTCCCGTTGGCCGTCAGTTCCTGATAACCCTTCAAGATCAGTTCAATGGCCGTCCCGCCCAGGGCTCGGGTGAACGGGTTCGCCTTCGGGGACACGTAGGACTCCACCGCGTGGACCAGCGCGTCGATGGAACTGGTGGCGAAAACTTCATAGGGAAGGTTGGTGAGCATGTCGGCGATCAAGACGGCTTCGTCGGGGAACAGGGCGGGAACGGCAAGTCCCAGCTTCGTCTGTTTTTTGATGAACGCTACGATGGAGATGTTGGTGACCTCGCTGCCCGTTCCGCAGGTCGTCGGGATGGCCAAAAGCTTTCTCTTGCGCTCCAGTGCCGCGCCTTTCGCGAAAATTTCCTCGCAGCGTAGCCCCGGGCCGAACACACAGAGCTTGGCGATGTCGATGACGGTCCCGCCCCCAATGGCAATGACTCGTCCGTAATTTTTGCCGCTCTTTTCGATGTCGGTCAAGACGGTGTCGACCATTTCGTCATTGGGTTCACCCTTGCCGTAAGCCCTCTGGTCCAGAACGTCGCAGGGCGGCGTTTTGCCCTTCAGATAAGGCGCTAGGGCGGAAGGGCTGGAAAAAATCAGATCATCGGCATTCACCCGCCATCGCTCCAGAAAGCTCTCGAAGCTCTCGCACTCGGAAACGTCGGTTTTTACAGAAAAACTCATACACGTTGCCTCCTCGATTAATGTCAAAGGAATTGATTAGGGTACCCAACCTGGCCGAACATGGCGTCGAGCATGGGCCAAGAGATATACACGCCTTCTTCTTAAAGAGAAGTATACAGCAATCCACATACCAAAAGAAAGGCCTCGGTCGTCAGTCGGATTTAGGCCGAGAACGTCAAGAAATCACAATTTCCATATGGAATACTACAGTCGAGCCGGGTGTCATCCGGTTTTTTTTGCCAGGTCTTTCAGGTCCTGGAGGTCTTGGGGCGTCAGGGTTTTCGCCACGTATTGGGCGTAGATCGTGTTGTTGTGCAGCAGCGGTTCGTCCGCTATGCCGGGTGTCCGTTTCAAGGACTCCTGAAATAACGCCGTTCCGGGGATGGGAGAGAACTCCGCCAGCTTTGGGCGGGCCCCGAGGTCTTTGACCATCTCGATGGAGGCCCGGATGTGACCCGCGTCCTGCCCGGGCAGCCCCACGAGAATGTAGGTCTCGATCCCCTCCGGCCCGTATCCGGAGCGGAGCAAAGACGTGACGGCGTTCCGATAGTCCGGCGCGGCCACCTTGTTGGAGCTGACCCTGCCCGTGAAGTCGTCCGTCCCTTCGAGGCTCAAGCGTATCGTTCGAAAACCCGTGCGAAAAAGAGTCTGGCAGCACTGGTCGTCCAGCTGGGCCACGTGAAGCCCGTTGGGGGTGTGCAGGCGCAGTTCCGGATAGTGTTCGCGAAGGTGGCGGCATAAAGGGTAGAAGTGGCGTTCCTTGTTCAAGAGCAGGGCGTCGTCGTAAAAAGCCATGTCCGTCACGGTGGGAAGAGACGTCTGAGCGGCGAGATCGGCGAAGACGTCCTCCAGAGGGCGCTGCTGGAACCCCGGCCACAGCCTGTGGGCCGCGCAATACTCGCAGCGCATGGGGCACCCCCGGGAGGTGACGAGAATCCCGTAGGAGGGCCTGGAGTAGAGGTCCAAGGCGGGAGACGCTCCCCAGGCGGAGGATGAAAAGCACGAAAAAACCTCGGTCTGGATGAAGTTCGCGCCGCTCTCGGCTGCGTGTTGGGGGCAAAGGCGCGCGTAGGTCCCGCCCAAAACGACCGGCACGCCGGGAAATGCCTCTTTCGCCGTTTGGACGGCCTCGAACACGCCTGGGTACCAGTACGTCATGGCCGACGTCACGAAAACCACGTCCGGTTTCGGACAGGACGCCAGGCGGCTCAGAAAAGCCGCGTTGCTTTGCCCGAAACGGTAGTAGCGGCGCGGAATGTTTTTATAGGGTCCAGGTTTTTCCACGGGCAGCCGTTCGACCCTCCATCGGCCGAAATCGAGAGGTTTCGTGCGCCCTTCGTAAAGGCAATCCACGAGATGCACGTCGTTACCCGCGTGCCTCAGAGCCTGAAGCAGGCAGAGGAGCCCCACGGGCTTCGACCAGAGATCGAACCACGAAAAATCATAGACAGGCGGGTTGATCCCCAGCACCGTCGCGCCTTTCAAATTTTGCAGCGTAGACGATATATCGCCCGTTCGCTCCGGAGGAAGTATAAAAGCTCTTCCCAATTTCACTGTCTCCCTTCACAGTTTTCCTTCACAATTTCCCCCCGCGATTTTCTCTCGCGGTCTCTTGGCTCTCGCGTGGTATGATCTACGCACAATAATTGTAATTGTATAAGACGATTGTATAGGATGGTGAATTTTATGGCAGAGGCCGCCCATAAACGTATTCTGGGGATTCTACTGAAGTATGGGGTGTCCATTTTTTGCCTTTTCTACGTTTTTCGCGACGTGCCCTTCGCGGACTTGACGGCGGCTCTCGGCCGTTATCCCGTTTTGCCGATGTTGGGGGTGGTGGGCGTTTCCTTTACGGCTTACGCCATCATGGGGTTGCGGCTGTCTTTCATGGCCAAGCCGCCCTTGTCCTTTCGTTCGACGTTCTGCGCGACGCTGGTGGGTTTGGCAATCAACAACGTCCTGCCCGCCAAGGCCGGAGAGGTGGCCAAGGCCGTCTGGATTGGGCGGGACAACGGGGTTTCCTTTCAGAAAACTTTGGGGATCGTCTTCATGGAGCGTTTTTTCGACGTCAACGTTTTGGCGCTTTTGAGCCTTTGGGTCCTCTGGGCCATGGGGCAGCGAGGGGCCGCGGCGGTCTTCGTGGCCTGTCTGGCCGCGGGATGGTGCATTCTGATCCTTTTTCGTTCGTACCCCCGCTTGGCGAAGGGGTTTACGAGCCTCTTCGGCCGGGGAAGGCTGCATCGTTTCGTGTCCCAGGCCTTGTCGGGCGTTTTGGAAAACATGTCGCCCCGGCGTCTGGTCTGGCTTCTCGCCACGTCTTTGACGATATGGTGCTTCTACAGCCTCCAGATGATCTTGAGCGTCAACGCGGTGGCGAAATTGGGGCTGGACTGGAGCACCACTCTTTCCGTCTTCGCCGTCAGCGGCCTGGGCATGCTGCTGCCCTCCTCGCCGGGGGCAATCGGCGTTTACGAGGCCGTCATCATGACGGCCCTGAAGCACTACGGAGTTGGTCCTGACGAAGCCCTTGCCTTGGCGCTTTTCTCCCACATGGCTCAGTTCATTCCCGTAACTTTGGTCGGAGGAATCGTCTTCGCGGCATTTCCCGCAAAACGCGGGAGAATCGACGTTCCGACCGAGCTGTAATTACATATCCAAACCTGACAAGCTATGATCAGAAATCACAACGAGCGATGAAAACTGGCTATTGGACTATTCGAATATTAAGGTTTTTTCTCTCGTCTGCCATATCGACCTTTTCCCTCCGTTGCTTACGTCGCAGCCTATCGATTATTTTCCTGGTTGACGCCGATTTTGGCAAGCCAGAGTGTCAAGGAGCGGAGCCGGCCCCCTTTTCTGCGGGGCATGCTTAGTCTCTCTTACAGAATCCATCACTACGCAGGACTTTCTCGGCCAAACATCTTTGACCTCCTCCATATCCCATGCCACACTGGAAAACGAGAGGGATTCCCTCAACGTTTCGAGTCACCTCGGAACATGGGAATATAGTCTTTCAGTTTAAAAAACGTTATGTTGGACAATGTTAAATATAGCAAATTACTTGTTTTTAGCTATTCTGACTTTAGGCTTTTTATTTTGATTCATTAACTGGAGGAATTTTTATGTCGGAAGAAATGCAGCAAAACGGCGCGAAAAAAATAGGGCTTCTTCCACGCCTGATTCTTGCCATCATCGCCGGTATCCTCATCGGGGCTTACGCTTCTGAATTTTTCGTGCGCATCCTGATCACGCTCAGCGGTATTTTCGGCAATTTCTTGAGCTTCGTCATTCCCCTGATCATCATCGGGTTCGTGGCCCCCGGAATTGGAGATTTAGGGAAAGGCGCGGGGAAAATTTTAGGTCTTACCGTCGTTATCGCGTATGTTTCTACAATTTTTGCAGGTAGCGCCGCTTTCTTCGTCGACTCCGCGATTTTTCCCAAAATCATCGAAGTCGCCACGCAGACGGCGAAGAATCCGGAAGAGGCTCTTCTGGCTCCCTTATTTGTCGTCGATATGCCTCCTTTGATGGACGTCATGACGGCGCTGCTCTTCGCTTTCGTTCTGGGGATCGGTATGTCCGCCGTTGGCAGCAAGTCCCTTTCCGCAGGAATGCACGAACTCCAACACATCATCGAAAAACTCCTTTCCAGCGTGATTATCCCGCTGCTGCCTCTTTTGATCTGCGGAACCTTCGCCAATATGACCTACGCCGGGCAGGTGCAAACGCTCTTCAAAACTTTTGCAAAGGTCTACTTGGTGGTGCTCGCGCTGCACCTCGCGATAATTTTCGTTCAATATCTCTTCGCCTGCTTCGTCGCGCGTAAAAACCCCTTCCGCAGTATCGCGGTGATGTTCCCGGCCTACATGACGGCAATCGGCACTCAGTCCTCCGCCGCCACAATCCCCGTAACGCTGCGTCAGACCAAGAAAAACGGAGTGCGCGACGACGTGGCGGACTTTGTCATCCCCCTTTGCGCGACAATTCATCTTTCCGGCAGCACGATTACCTTGACGAGCTGCTCGATAGCGGTGATGATGATGAACAATATGCCTGCCGCGTGGAGCAATATGTTCCCGTTCATCTTGATGCTGGGTGTCGTCATGGTTGCGGCCCCGGGCGTCCCCGGAGGAGCGGTCATGGCCGCCATGGGAATCTTGGACAGCATCCTGCATTTTTCCCCGGACATGATTTCTTTGATGATTGCGCTTTATCTGGCGCAAGACAGTTTCGGCACCGCCTGTAACGTCACTGGCGACGGCGCGATTGCAATCTTGGTGGACAAGCTGACGAGCGCAAGAACTCGCGAAGCTTAGGGCTCGCGGCTCTAGAAAAGCACTCCGGGTGCCGGTCTTAAGAGGTTGGACAAGGAAAAGCTGGGCGCGCTCAAGCCTCTTTTCCCGGCTCTCGCCGGAGGGATGGAGCTGGCGAATATCGAGGAAATGGTGCTGACCTACGGACTCGACATGCTGGCGCTGG
>JAISWV010000104.1 GCA_031270755.1 Synergistaceae bacterium | reverse complement strand
TAGCAATCACTTGGGGGAAACAATACGAAACTATACAACGATGGGAGGATTGAAGCCTCCAGCTTTCATTGAGGCGTTCGAGAAGGTGCCCATAGCGGTCAAATTTTCATAAGAGCTTTCTATTACTGAATCTAATTAGTTTTTGGAGAGAGTGAAAGATATGCAGGTCAAGGGTGGCAAAAAATTTTGGAGGTTATATGGAGGTTTTTTTAAATTAAAAGGGCTTAGGAAAATCTCCTAAACCCTTGCTATCTCTTGGTGGAGCTGAGGCGATTCGAACGCCCGGCCTCTTCCGTGCGAGGGAAGCGCGCTCCCAGCTGCGCTACAGCCCCTTTGTGAACAACCTAAAGTATTCTATATGCGGCGCAAGGTATTGTCAATCCAATGTCAACAATTTTTTACCTGCGGATTGGGGCACCTCGAATTGGGGAACAACCGAGTGTACCCTTTGTGCCCCCCTCGTGAAGCACACTAATCGAGTAATCGAACAATCGAGCTCAGGAACTGAAATCCGCGACCAAGGGCGTGTGGTCGGAGGGTTTTTCCCAGCTCCGGGGGCCTCTGTCCACGAAGCTGGAGAGCGCTTTTTTCGCCAAGGTCCCGTTTGCGAGGATATGGTCGATCCTCCAGCCGATATTGCGCCCCAGCGCGTCTTTGACGCGATAGTCGAAGAAGGTGTACTCGCCCTCTTCCGGGTGAAAGGCGCGGAAAACGTCCGAAAGTCCCCAGGAAACCACCCAATCGAACTTGTCGCGGATCTCCCGGTGGAAACAAACGTGGTCTTTTTTATTCTGAGGGTTGGTGACGTCGATCTCCGTCGGAGCCACGTTCAGGTCGCCGACCCAGGCGAAGGCCGTCTTCGGACCCACCTCGCGATCGAAAAAGCCGCGCACCCGCTCCAAAAAACGCTTTTTGACCTCGTAGTCCGGGTGCGTGATTTCCTTGCCCTGAGGCACATAAGTGTTCAACACCGCTATCTCGGGTGTTTTCGCGTAGGCCACACGCGTCGGAAAATCCGGTTCTTCCCCGTCTCGGAAACCGAAGCGCACCTCAACGGGAATCCGGGTGGCAACTGCCACCCCGTTGTAGGACTTCTCACCGCAGAAATAAGGTGTATACCCCATCTCTTCGAAGGCCGCCGCGGGAAAGTCCGCGTCCACGGTCTTGGTCTCCTGCAGGAAAAGCAGGTCCACCGGCGTGCCCGCCTTCTCCAACGAGGGCAGCCAGCGCTTCAAAACGGGCATACGGCTCCGCACGGAATTGACGTTGAACGTGGCAATCCGCAGGGTCTTCGCCGTGGTCATTTCTTCTCCCTCTCTTCCCTCTCCCGCTCCCGCAGAACCCGGCGCAGGATCTTGCCCGTCCCGGACAGGGGAAAATCGTCGACGAACTCCACCTTGCGCGGCACCTTGAAGTGCGCCAGCTGTTCTTTGCAATACTTGACGATCTCCAGCTCCGTGACCTTCGCCCCCTCGGTCTTCTGAATGAACGCCTTGGGCACCTCGCCGTTGACCGGATGGGGCATCCCCACCACAATGGCCGTTTTCACCGCGGGGTGGGCGTGGAGCACCAGCTCCACTTCCTGGGGGTACACGTTGAAGCCCCCGACGATGATGATGTCCGTCACGCGGTCCAAAATCCGAATGGCGCCGTCCTCTATGCGCACGTAGTCGCCGGTGTCGAACCACCCGTCGTCGAAGCGCTCGGCCGCCATCTCCGGCGCGCGGAAATATCCCTCGGTTACCGACGGACCCCGCACCCACAGCACGCCCTCGTTCTTATCCGTTTTTTCGCCCTTTTCCGTGCGCAAGTGCCACTCATAACCCTGCAAGAAGGGGCCCACCGTCCCGGGGCGATGTTCTTCGTAACTTCGATTCACCGACACCACAGGGGAGGTTTCGGTGAGTCCGTAGCCCTCCATGATGTCTTTGCCGGCGACGCGCGTCGCGACTTCGTGCAAGTTGGCCCCCAGGCGGTCTCCGCCGCTTATCAGGACCTTGGTGGAGGCGAAGAGGTCCTTGGGAGCGCTGCCCCGCTCCATGGCCGACAGCAGGTAAGAGAAGATGGTGGGAACGCAAACGAGAATGTCGACCTCAGCCTCGCGAATTGCCTTCACCGTTTGCTGAGGCGGAAGAAAACCCGGCACGATAGCCTCGGCGGCGTCCATGACCAATGGCATTATCATACAAACGGTGTAGCCGAAAGAGTGAAAGCTGGGAAGCACGGCCAAGAAAACGTCTCTCGGTTCCAAGGGCCGCAACCCCTCCCAAGTTACGACGCAGTTATTGTGGATATTGCCATGACTCAGAGGCACGGCCTTGGGCAGCCCGGTGGTGCCGGACGTGGCGAAGATCACGGCGGTGTCGGGGGTCTCTATGGAAGAAGTTTTTCCTTCCACCTCAGGCAGCGGTCCCATTGGAGGACATGTCACGCAGACGAACCCTTTTTCCTGCAGAGCGGCCCCGGCCTCCTCTCGTATCGCGTCCGAGGCGACGACGACGAAGGGCTCGATCAACTCCAGAGTGCCCAGCAAGGACGGCATCCCCGACTTGACGTTCAAGGGAGATATCGTTCCCCCCAGCCTCCAAACGGCCAGAGAAAGGGCGATGACCATAGGGCAGTTCTGCATCAGGACGCACAATCTCTGCCCTCTGCCGAACCCGGAGGCACGAAGCGACGCCACGCACTCGTCCGTCAGCCTCGAAAAGTCCTCCTTGGAGTACCATTTACCATCCCACCAAAAACACCGATCGTCTTTGTTCTCCGCCAAACTCGCGTCAATGACCGCTTCAAGCCTCACAGACATGTTTTCATACCCCTTACCCGGCCATTATTGGCCTCTTCTCGTTTTTGCTCAGGCGATATCTCGATTGGTTTTCACGCTGTATTATATCCCGAAAAGCCAAACTTGTCCCTTCCCTTCCCTTCCCTTCCCTTCCCTTCCCTTTCCACTCCGCGACGCGCCACGATACGACACACGATACGACACGAAAAACCAAAAATTTTTGAAGAACGAGAATGCGAATGAGAACGACCGGCGGGCGAAGTCCTAATGCTATAATAAAAGAATGAAGCTGAACGAAACGGACAAAAACAGATCGAAGGAGTGGTCTCGTGCCCCATTTCAACTACTCGGGTTACGACGGTAAAGGGAAACAGACAAAGGGCACGGTGGAAGCGTCGTCCTCGGTGCAAGCCGTGGAGCGCCTGACGGAGCGCGGTATCATCGTTGTGGACGTGTCTCAGGCGGAGGAGAAAATTGCCCGGCAGAAGGTCAAGGTGATGCCTCTGGACGCTCACATCCTGTTCTGCCGTTCTCTGGCGTCCTACCTGAAGTCGGGGCTGCCCTTGGCCGATTCGTTGAAAATACTGGGCAGGCAGAGCCGCGACAAGCGCATCAACGCGGCTATTGCCGCCGTGCTGACGGCAGTCGAAGGCGGAAAGAAATTCCACGCCGCACTGGCGGAGAGCGGCGCGTTCCGGGAAGCCCTGTGGCGCGTGGTGGAGTCCGGCGAGCAGAGCGGCTCCTTGATCGCGGTGTTGGAACAGGCAGCGCAGCAGTTTCGGATGGAAGAAACCTTGAGACGCAAAATCAAGGGGGCCATGACCTACCCCATCGTCATGGTGGTGGTGGGGGTCGGGGTCGTGGGTTTTCTCCTGAGCTACGTGGTCCCCAAAATCGCGGAGATGTTCGCGGACATGGGACAGGCCCTGCCCCTGCCCACGCGAATTTTGCTGGGGCTGGCGGACTTCGTCAACAGCTACGGGCTGCCTCTTTTGACCGCGTTTTTTGTCTTCTGGCTGGTGATGAAGCGCCGGGGTAAAAAGCTCCAGATGCCCTTTATGCGCGGGCTTCGCGAACGTGTGACGATCTCTTTGGTCATGACGCACCTCTCCACGCTTTTAAAGTCCGGGATTCCTCTGGTGCAAGGTCTGAAGATGGCCTCTTCCATGGACGTCAACTCGCGGCGCTGGCTGGAGATCGCCGACCTAGTCAAGGCGGGGCACCGTTTCGACAAGGCACTGGAGAAAACGGGATTTCCCGAGGAGATCGTCTACGTCATCCGAGTCGGCGAAATGGGCGGAGACCTGATCGAGGCCCTGACCAACGTGGGGGAAAACAACTGGGAGATCGCCCAGAGTCAGATGGAGCGGATCGCCACGCTGATAGAACCGGCAATGGTACTGACCCTGGGGCTGTCCGTAGGGTTTATCGTAGTGGCGATATTGATGCCCATCTTCGACCTCTCCGGCATGGTTAAATAACCACCAGGGCCGCCAGGGCCGGGGGCCCTGGACCCGTTAGCTTCGCGGGGCAGGAGCAAGGTTGTGATTGACCCCTGAGTTTTAAGTTATGTTATGTAAGGAGGACTAGGGTATGGCGACAGAAACGAAGAAAAAACAGGGAAAATCGAAACTTAAAAGGCGCTCGGGCTTCACGCTGATCGAGATCATGGTGGTGGTGGTCATTCTGGGGATGTTGGCGGCCATCGTCGTTCCGAGAATCGGGCCTCGTGTGGAAGAGGCCCGGCGGACGTCGGCCAAGGCGCAGATCGAGTCCATCGTCACGTCCCTGGAAATGTACCGCCTGCACAACGGCGTGTACCCCACCACCCAGCAGGGGTTGGACGCGCTGATCAAAAAACCCACTCTCGCGCCGGTCCCCAAGAAATATCCCCCCGAACCTTACATGAACCGGATACCGGACGACCCCTGGGGGAACCCCTACATCTACCGCTGCCCCGGCGAGAAGGGCGGATACGACGTCATCTCCACGGGCCGCAACAGCGAGGAAGGCGGCGAGGGATGGGATGCGGACATCACCAACCACGACCCGGCGTAAGGACTTTTCCGCCCGAGCGGGAATCCCCCGACTGAAAAGCGCCCGGCCGGGCTTCACCCTGATAGAAGTCACGATCGTGGTGGGCATCATCGCCATGATGGCCGTCATGGTGCTGCCCAAGGGGTTCTTTTCCTTGGAGCCGCCCTTGCGCGAACTGCAGCGCACGGTGACGGAGATCACGGACTTGGCCCTGGACGGCTACACGGTGCGTTTGCGCATGGAGGCCGCCGACAGGACGGATAGAGGATACATCGTCGCCGAGGCCCTCACTAAAGTGGAAGATCGTTTCGACCCCGCCAAGCACACCCTCGAATGGAAACCCTTTCAGCCCCGCCATCCCCTGAAGGGCGCGGAATGGCGGTTGGAGCCCGAGATCGTCTATTTCTACTCCGACGGCTCCTGTACGCCGGCGCGTATCTTGCGCGCGGACCGAGATATCCGCATCACGGAGGGCGAGTCCACCCTTTTGACCGTAACGGGGTTCTTGTTCGAAGCAAACAACAGAAATTAGACCGCGGAGAGAATACAACGGCCTGGACGACTGCCGGCAGTATGAAATTGAGGCCGGAAGTCAGAAATCGCCGGTTTTACATTATCGGCATCTACGCATTTCAGTACATGCTTTACGTAAAAGACGTAAAAAGTTGGAATCAAGGGAGGTTATATTGCTGAATTTTCAGGAATACGGAATCGGGTTATGTGCGTGGCGCGGGAGTAGTATACTTTTGGAAAAATGCCAGGCAGGAGGGAAAGACATGTTTGTGTTCGTGATGTCGTTTTTTGTGTACCTGCTCCTCTCCTGGTCGGGGAGCATGAGTGTACAAGAAGTGACGATCGCCTTTTTCTTGTCGGTCGCCGTTGTCTTAGTCGCTTCGAGCTCGTCCCGTCCAGGTTTTTGGAGCCTGACAAAGCTCGATCCTCGCAGATGGTGGCTTTTTTTACGCTACGTTTTCGGTCCGTTTGCCGTCGGGCTGGCCCAGGCCAACTGGGACGTGGCCAAGCGCGTGATCACGGGGGAAATCAACCCCGGGATCGTGAAGTTCGACCCGGGGCTCAAAACGGACATGGGGCGCATGATGCTGGCAAACTCCATCACCTTGACGCCGGGGACCTTGACGGTGGATATCGACGACAACGGGGTGTTTTACATCCACGCTATCAACCTGACGTCTTCGACCCCGACGGAGCAGGATATTTGCGGGTCCTTCGGACAGTGGACAAGGAGGATAGCGGGATGAGCGCAAGTCAGTATCTTTTCGCCGGAACCGCTTTTGTGATGGCGGTGTTGATCGTGGCCTTGCTGGGACGGCTGATCGCAGGGCCGACGACTCCGGACCGCCTGGTGGCGCTGGATTTGGTCAACACCCTGGTGTCCGGAATCATGCTCCTCTCGGGCGCGGTGTACGACGCCGTGGTCATGGTCGACGTGGCCATCGTGTACATGGCCCTTTCTTTCGTCAGCACACTCTACTTCGCGCGGTATTTGGAAGGGGGAGTTTGAGTGATCTTGGGTTTGTTCGTCGGTCTCCTGCTTTTGGTCAGCCTTTTCTTCAACTGTTTGGGGGTCGTTTCTCTTTATCGTTTTCCGGACGTCTATACGCGGATGCACGGAGCCACCAAGTGCTCCACCTTCGGCACGCTTTTTTCCGTCTTCGGTCTATTGCTTTACTCCTTCGTGCGCTTCATGGCGGAGGGCGAAAGGCGCTTTCTGGTCCTTTTCATTCACGTGGTGATCGGGGGGGTCGTTTTGCTGATCTCCAACCCTGCTGGAGCCCACGCACTGGCGCGAGCCGCGCACCGCTCGGGGATACTGCCCGAGCCCGCCGTCGTCGACGCCCTCGAAGAAGCCGACAAGAGTAAAAAGGAGGTGGCGGCATGAATCCCGGCCTGCACATTCCTGTTTTGACCATGCTTTTTCTTTCGGCTTTTATGGCGCTCTGGTTTCGCAGCCTGCTCCATTCCGTTCTCGCGCTGGGGGTGTTCAGCCTTCTTCTGGCCCTGGAGTTCTACATCCTGAGAGCCCCCGACGTGGCCATCGCGGAGGCCGCCATCGGAGCCGGGCTCTCCACGACGATCTTCATCATCACGCTCCGGGCCTGCGCGCCCAGGACCGGCGGGCCCAAGGCCGGCACCGGAGAGGGCAAAGAGCCCGACAAGGGGGAAACATTATGAAAAAAACGATCTTTATCGCCGCCGCCATCGTTTTGGGAGGGCTGCTCTGCGAGATGTTCGAGGCGATCCATCCTTTCGGCATTCCTGTCAACACGGAGATGGACGACTACATTCTGGTCCACGCCCTGTCCGACAGGTCGGCGCAGAATGTCGTGACCTCGATGGTGTTCGACTTCAGGGGGTTCGACACCCTGGGGGAGGCTGCGGTGCTTTTTACGGCGCTGAGTTCTGTCGGGGCGCTGTTCCGGGATGGAGGCAAACGAGAATGAAGCCCTTGTCCGTAGTCGTTACATCGGTTTGCGATCTTTTCGCCTGGTTCATGATCGTCTTTGGCGTCTACGTCATCAACAACGGCCACAACACCCCCGGGGGCGGCTTTCAAGGGGGAGCCATCGTCGCCACGTTTTTGAGTTTCATGCTGGTGGCGTACGGCGGAAAGCGATTTTGGGCCTGGGTACACGAGGGAGTGTATGGATTTTTGGAGTTTGTGGGGCTCGTTGCCTTTTTTGTCTTCGGGTGTTTGGGGTTTCCCAACTCGTTTTTTTACAATTCCGTGTCCATCCCCGAGGGGGGAAAGGTTTTGTCCGAATGGCTCCCCTACAGCGGGACGATTTCTCTGATGAACGTGGCGGTGGGCTTCGAGGTTGTCGGGGCCTTGTCGCTGGTGGTCATTTACATGTACGGCAGCCTCCGGATGATCGACACGGGCGCCGGGATGGGAGGGGAACGCGGTCATGACCGATTCGATCGTTAAAACTACCTCGGACTTCGCGGGCAACGCCGCCTACGTGGTCGTCGCTCTTTTGGTCATCATGGCGCTCTATTCGATTTTGACGCAGAAAAATTTGATCAAGATCTGCATCGGGATAGCGGTTCTGGGGTCCTCGGTGAACTTTTTCCTGGTGCTTCTGGGCTACCGCCAGGGAGGCATCCCCATCTACTATCTGGGCGGGGCGGAGAAGGCCATGGTTCTGCCCACGCCCCAGTGCCTGACGCTGACGGCCATCGTCATCGCGCTGGCGACGACGGCCCTGATGCTCTCTCTGGTGATTCTGATCCATAAGCACTACGGAACCATGAACGTCGACGAGATCAGGAGGTTACGAGGATGAACTGGCACGATCACCTTCCGGCTTTTCTCGTCATGATTCCCCTTCTGGGGGCGTTTTTGACTCCTTTCGTCGCGTCCTGGGGCAAATTGGTGCGCAATGTTTTTTTTGTGCTTTTCATGGCGCTGACCCTGGTGGTGGGGATATCCCTTTGCACGGCCACTTTCGACGGGCGGGTGCTGGTTTACGTCATGGGAGGGGAAAGTTTTTCCCTGACTCTGCCCTCGGGGATGAGCTACCCCATCCGCATTCTTTTCGAGATCGACGGGTTCGGGTCTCTTTTGATCCTCTGTATTTCCATCGCCGCCTTCGCGGGGGCGCTTTTCTCGATCAACTACATGGACCGCTTCTCCGGCTGGAAGCGCTTCATGTCCCTCTACTTTCTCATGACGGCCGGTGCCCTGGGCATGTCCGCCACGGGGGACCTCTTCAACTTCTTCGTGTTCGTGGAGATCTCCTCCATCGCGTCCTTCGGCCTGATCGCCTTTTGGCGCGACAAACCCGAGTCGCTGGAGGCCAGTTTCAAGTACATGCTGATCTCCCAGGTTGCGGCCATGCTGCTCCTGCTCGCCATCGGGTCCCTTTACGGCAAGTACAACGCCCTGAACATGGGAGCTCTGGCGTCCATGCTACGCGCCGGCACCTTGGAACGCATCTCCTTGGCGCTGATCGTCTCCGTTTTGGCTTTCAAGTGCGGCGCCTTCCCCATGCACACCTGGATGCCCGACGCCTACGCGGAGACCCCCAGCGGCGTGACCTGCCTTCTGGTGACGGTGAGCCAGGCCTCTTTTTACGGACTGATCCGCGTCTGTTACTCGATCTTCCCCGCTTTGACCCAAGGGGGGACGGTGGGCTGGATCTTGATCGTCCTGGGCTGCATGTCGATGTTTTTTGGGGTCCTGATGGCCGTGGTGCAGCATGAAATCAAGCGCCTGATGGGCTACCATTCCATCTCACAGGTGGGCTACATGCTCCTGGCGCTGGGGGTGGGACTGCTGGCTCTGGGCAATCGGAACGACATCGCGGCCTACGGGCTCACCGCCATGAAGGGCGGGCTTTTTCATGTCATGAACTACTCCTTCTACAAGGGGTTGCTCTTTTTGTGCGCCGGAGCCCTCTACTACGCCACGGGGACGCGGGACCTGGACAAGATGGGCGGACTTGCGCGCAACATGCCCTGGACCGCGGGGATGTTCGTGATCGCGGCGGCGGCCATCTCCGGCCTTCCTCCGTTCAACGGCTTCGTCTCCAAGTGGATGATCTACGAGTCCAGCTTCGTGGTACACCCCCTGCTGCCCGCCCTGGCGATGATCACCTCCGTCCTGACCTTGGCTTCCTTCGTGAAGGTCTTTCAGGCGGCCTTTTTGGGGCCGGCGAAGGAGAAGTTCGTGGCCGTTCGGGAGGTGCCCTACGGTATGCTGGCGGGAATGGCGATTCTCACCGTGATGACCCTGCTGCTCACTCTTTTCCCCGGTTGGTTCATGGGGAACTTGTTCGAGAACGCGGCCAGGGCTTTGCTGGACCATCAGGGCTATATCCGCGCCGTCATGGGAGGGATATAAAATGTGGAATCAATTGGACACAGGGTTCGGCCACTGGAACGTTTTCGTGTGGCTCTGCTTTTTCTTCATCGTTTCCGGCTTCGTGCTGTGGATTCGTTCCTTGGGCAGGATGGACTACAAACGCAGCACGGACCAGGACGAGATTTATTGGTCCGGCAACGAAGTCCCCGACGACGGCGCCAAAATCTCCGTGCCCGCCTCGTCGTCCTACTGGGGGTTTCGCGTCGCCATGGAGCCGCTGTACGCGCTGTTGAACCGGTTTCACAGCGGAAACGCCTCCGACTACGCCGGATATTTCGTGGTGACCGTGGCCTTGATCGGGCTTCTGGTCCTTTTCTAGGCAAGAAGTCAAGAAGGCAGGAGGCAAACGAGAATGAAATTTTTCGACGTTTTTGACATGTTTAAAGCACTGCCCAAATCTTTGTGGGTGATGACCTGCAACACGGGCTCCTGCAACGGGTGCGACATCGAGGTGGTGGCCACTCTGGGACCGCGCTACGACATCGAGCGCTTCGGCATGAAGCTTGTGGGAACCCCGCGCCACGCGGACGTTCTGGTCGTCACCGGGCCGGTGACGAGATTCATGCACGAAAAGCTCTTGCGCGTCTACAATCAAATGCCCGACCCCAAAGTGGTGATGGTGGTGGGGAACTGCGGCTGCTCCGGGGACGTTTTTTACAAGTCCTACAACCTGGACGGCCCCGTGGACAACGTCATCCCGGTGGACGTCTACGTGCACGGGTGCCCTCCGCGCCCCGAGGCCATCATCGAGGGTGTGGCGAAGACCGTTTTGAAGCTGGAGTCGCTGAGCGGAGAAAAAAGCGGGAAGAGCCCGGCGAAGGAGCTCTTGACCCTGAAAGAAGCCCCATCGGCACTGAAGGAGGCGACGCTATGACGGAGAAGACGGAGAAACCGAGAGAGAGGCGCGGCATGTCCCTTGCCGATCGGCTGTCCGTGTCGCGTTTCGCCAAGACGACGGTGGACTGCGGCGTGTTGTCCGATGCGTTGAGGACGCGGTTCGGGGACGGGATCGTGAGCTTGGAGGTCCGCGAACACAAAGGGGGCAGAGCGGATGAAGTGCAGTCCCGGGATCTGTGGGTCGAAGTCACCCCGGAGACCTTCCGGCCTTTTGTGGAGGAGTTGTTTGCCTACGATTTCGTGAACTTTCACGTGATCTCGGGGAACGACGGGGGAGACGACGTGGCGCTCAACTATCACTTCTCGCTTTTCCAGCGGGAGCGGGGGGGGCGTATCGGGGTCGTGTGCACCGTTCGGGTCCCGAAAAGCGATCTCTCTTTGCCCTCGATTTTCGATCTTCTGCCGGGCTCGGAGTACAGCGAGCGCGAGACGAGAGAGATGTTCGGCGTGGACTTCGCCGGACTTCCCAATAAAGCTCTGGTCTTCCTTCCCGAGGACTGGAACGAAGAAATCAAGCCCTGGCGGCGCGATGCGGCCGGACCGGCTCCCGAACTCGTTCGAGAGCTGAGTTAGTCGGGCAGGAGGTGTGTGAAATGTCGACCACATATACGATCCCTGTGGGCCCGGTCCACGTGGGTTTGAAGGAACCGGTGACGGCGTGGCTGGAGCTGGACGGCGAGCGAATCGTCAGCGCCAGGGTGCGCCCCGGGGCCATCCACCGCGGAATCGAGTTCATGGCCCGGGAGCGCAACCCCATTCAGGTGATCTACCTGTCGGAGCGCATTTGCGGCATTTGCTCGTTCAGTCACGTGATGTGCTTCATACGAGCCGTCGAGGACCTGGCGAACCTGAGCGTTCCCGTCCGGGCGCAGTACATCCGAACCCTCGTCCTGGAGCTGGAGCGGGTTCACTCCCATCTTCTGTGGGCGGGGGTGGCGTGTTACACCATCGGGTTCGACTCCGCGTTTCACCTGGGGATGCAGCTGCGGGAGCGCGTCATGGACGTGTTGGAGCTGCTCTCCGGCAACCGCGTCAACTACGGCGTCGCCACCTTCGGCGGTGTCCGGTGGGACGTGACGCCCCAGCTGGACAAGGCGATCCGCGAGATGATCCGCTACTACCGCCGGGAGTTCACCCCATTCCGGGAGATCGTGATGGAGGACCCCGTGGCTCAGGCGCGCATGAGAAACGTGGGCGTGCTCACCCGGGAGGACGCCGTGTGTTACAGCGCCACCGGCCCCACGGCCCGGGCCAGCGGACTGAGGGTGGATCTCCGCAAGAGCTCTCCCTACGAGGCCTACGCGGACATTCCCGTGGAGCCCGTCGTTCCCCAGGATTACTTCGACGCGGCCCGGGGCGACGTATTGGACCGCTTCGCCGTCCGGGTTCTGGAGGTATACCAATCGCTGGATATTTTGGAAAAAGCCCTGGACGGACTGCCCGAGGGGCCCTTCGTGGCGGAGCCCAACCTGAACAAGGTGCTGGTGTCTTTGAAGAAGGCGGAGGGGACGGGCTGGGGCATCATCGAGGCCCCCCGCGGGGACGACACTCATGCCGTTCACCTGAAGGGCGGGGACGACAACGTCTTCTGGTGGAAAGTGCGCGCCCCGACCTACGCCAATGCGGTTTCCTGGCCCGTCATGTTCCGCGGCAACGAGCTGGCCGACGCGCCTTTGATCATCAACAGCATCGATCCCTGCATTTCCTGCATGGAGCGCATGATGGTCACGGGCAGCAGCGCCGGTGTCGTTACGAAAGCGGAGCTGTTGAAGCGCTGCCGCCAGAAAACTTTTGACCTGAAAGCCAGGGGATTTGAGAGAGGTGTGGAAAGATGACCTCGATTTTCATATTGTGCCTGAAGATTTTCGTCGGGGTGGCGCTGTTGGCTCTGGTGGTGGTGCTGGCTCTTCTTTTTGACGGGGCGGACCGCATCGTTCACGCGAGAATGCAGCGCCGCGTGGGGCCGCCGCTGTTACAGCCGGTTTACGATATCGTGAAATTGATGGGAAAGGAAAACATCGTCCCCCGCCGGGCGTCGCGCTTCTTTTTCACTCTGGCGCCGTGGCTGGCGCTCGTCGTCACTTTGATGATCTTCCTCTATATTCCCGTGGGCTCCCGGGCCGTTCTGGGCACCGAGGGGGACATGATCCTCATCGTCTACCTCCTGGCGATGGGAGGGGTCGTCATGGCCGTGGGAGGGTTTGCCGGCGGCAACCCCATAGCCAACATCGGGGCGGGTCGGGAGGTCACGCTGATGATGAGCTACGAGTTCCCTTTGGCGATGGTGATCTCCACCATGGCCTGGGTGGCCTACAGGTCGGGTATGCCCGGCCCTCCCTTCAGCCTGGAGACCTTCGCCTCCGTGTCGGTATGGAAAGCGGTGGGCGAGGTGGGGGACGTGGGGCTCGTGTGTCTGTTTCTCTCGCTGGTGTTCATCGTTCCCGGCGAGATCGGCAAGGGGCCCATGGACATTCCCGAAGCCAAGACTGAAATTCTGGATGGCCTGATCATCGAGTACAGCGGCGTCAACTTGGCTTTGCTGAAGCTCACCTTCGCGCTGCGCTCCTTCGCGATATCGACCTTCGTGACGAGCCTTTTCGTGCCCGTGTCACTGGCCGGCCTGCTGGGCGTCGGAGGATTTTTCGTAGCGGTCTTCGATTTTCTGTTTTTCTGGGTCAAGGTTTTTATCGTCCAGATGATCTTCGTGACCCTGATGCGGACTTCTTTCGGGCGTCTCAAGATCTGGCAGGCCTCGCAGTTTTACGTCATGAGAGTCGCGGGGCTCTCCCTCACCGGGATGATCTTGTTGTCCCTGGACATCATGGCACGTTAGGAGGCGAAAAAAATGATCACACGCATCGTTCCGCAGCTCTGGAGGCAAATTTTCTCCCGCGTCGTCACCAACGTCTTTCCCGCCGTCCACATGCCGCCGTCCTTGACCGAGGCCCTTTCCGACCCCGCGACGCCGCCGAACCCTCCCGTACCGGTGGGCGGGCGTTTCCGTGGGCGTCTCCACTACGACCGGAGCAAGTGCATCGGCTGCCGGCTGTGTATCAAAGTCTGTCCGGCAAACGCCACGGACTACCAGGCCGATGAAAAAAAAATCGTCATTCACAACGACCGCTGCTGCTTTTGCGCGCAGTGCACGGAGATCTGCCCCGTGAAGTGCCTCACCATGTCGGAGACCTACATGATCTCGTCCTATGTCCGGAAGGAAAATATCGTCACGGACAGCGGCCCCATTGCCGCCTCTCCGCGCTGATTGAATTGGTAAACCGTACCCTCGGCTTTGCCGGGGGTACGGTGACTTTGCCGTTATGTTCCCGTTCAAACCCTGCATACTGGTCTTAGTTCTCGGGGGCCAGTGGACCTGCCTTTGGGCGAACGAGCTCCGCCCCTCTGAGGTTGAATGTTTACGATTATGTGATGGCCCACGCAACGATATAAAACAGGTAAATATGCGCCGGGTAAAACACGTAGAAAAAATATTTGTTTCCCTTCCCTCGTTTGCCATTGTAGAGCAGAAGTGGAATCAAGGCAAAAATCATCAGCCATTGCACACTGTGAGATTCGGAATTGGTTATAAAAGACAGTAAGCTGAACAGGGAAAGAATGACTGTTTGCATAAGGCGTTTTCCCCTGCACAGATAAAACAGCACGCCCAAAATCACCGCGGGAATTCCGCCTTCGGTGGCTATGAGGTTAGGGATGAAAGAGAGAACGATGGTCAACAGCCGCGACCGCGTGTTCAGGGCAATCACAAACGCCAGCGAAGCGATGGCAGGAAGCAGCATCAGAAGGACGCCTGCCGTAATCTTCCCTGCCTGTTTTTCCTCGATACCTTCGCGCAGCGTCTCGATGAAAAGAAGATAAATCGCTGTCAGCATCATGGTTCCAAACACATTATTGATCAACATCACATTTTCGTTAAACATGGCAAAAGTCAGAGCCGTGTTCGCGCCATTCATACATATAAAACCTATGAAAAGCCGCAATATATATTTTCCCCTGCTGCGGGTGTAGTGAAACCCCTCCGCACACATGAAAAGGAATATCGGCGCAACAGGTCTGCCAAGCCAATGAAACCAATTCGGCACACCCTGCGCCAAAAACATCTGGTGAAGATGATCAAATACCATCAAGATTATGCCGATAATTTTAAGGGTATTGCCTGTCAGCCCTTTCTCGAAAATTGCCGTTATGCCTTGCGGGCTTGCAGATTTCAGTTCATAAGACATTTCAAACGTTCTCCTTCGGTATGCACTGCTATGCGGATCATTGTAGAACGGTGTAGAACGGTCTTCGTCAGGAAACTCCCGCAAAATCTGCGCGCGAAATTGCCATATCAAACAGAACTGCTATAGAATAGTGTCGGTGCCACAATAAACGGAAGGAGAATGTTTTTCGATGAGAATTTTTATCGTGGCCATTTTGACCCTGTTCGTATATCTTCCGGCGGACGCAGCCGTGAGCGCGAAAGACTTGAGAAAACTGTGCGAGGGGGGAACGCCCCAGGAGGTAAGGGGGGCATCGAAACCGACATGTGAAGGACCAGCAGAATATGCAAGGAGTGTTAGGTTCTATAAATTTTCCTCAACCTGTCGACAGTGGTTTTCCGATGCCCGCGAGGAAATCCCGCCGACGTCCCCGGCCGAACCTGAACGCCGCTCCGCCGCTCGTCCACGGAGAGAATACATAAATTATCCCCCTTGGAGGCGATGAAGCTCCTTCAAGCACTTCGCGGGAAAGGCGGGCCTCAGTAATTTTTTTCGTTGCGGACGATCAAAA
>JAISWV010000039.1 GCA_031270755.1 Synergistaceae bacterium | reverse complement strand
CTATATCGTCGCGGGTTGGAGCGGTTCGAGCGACGGAGACGTGACGGGGCATCACCGTGGTCTTGATTATTGGATAGTGAAGCTGAGCGGAAGCGGAGGCTTAAAATGGGAGAAGAGCCTGGGCGGGAGTGCGCGTGATGAAGCGGCTTCAATCCAAGAGACGTCGGACGGAGGCTATATCGTCGCGGGAAGTAGTTATTCGAACGACGGAGACGTGACGGGGCATCACGGTAGTTCTGGTGATTACGGTACTTATGATTATTGGGTAGTGAAACTGAAGTGATGCGGTAAGGGCGTCGGAGGGCGGGGAGGTAATCCGAGGAGTGGGCTACCCGCCCGGCCCTGGCGACAACGTCCAGCCCCCTATCCGCAACTGGACAACCGCTGTAGTGCACGGGCTCCCGGCAAAACCGGGGGCTCGATGTATTTGTATCAGGCGAGTTATGCTCACGCTTCCCCGCTTAGGAGGACACGGCTTTGTTGACGTCGGCCATCCCCTGGATACCGTGGTGATCCACGCGCATTACGAAAACGACGGCGGAGTTCAGCTTCTTCGCCGCGCGCGGACCCCCCTTTTGTCAAATTTTCCTTTACTAATTTGCATGATAACTTGATGAGTAGCAAGAGAGTTTATCAATCTTTGTAGAATATTACGTAATTCCTGCAGTCATACTCTAAAGTCGAGTATATAGTATCATAAATAAATACTTTTAAAATATGCTCTTAGCTTCTTCATCAGCTCCGCTCCCCTGAGCATTGAATCGGAAAGGGGAATAGCCCCCGGTGACGGAAAAACGCAAATTTCATTGGCCTTGGCCTGATATGCCGGCGGAAACGCTCCTGCAAAGAGCGAGAAACGTGGCGGAACGGGCGTATGCTCCTTATTCGAAGTTCAAGGTGGGGGCCGCGCTCCTGACCTCGGACGGCAGCGTCATTGTAGGCTGCAACGTGGAAAACGCGTCCTACGGCATGTCGATTTGCGCGGAACGCAGCGCCGTCGCCAGCATGATCGCCATGGGACACCTGGACCCTGTGGCCATTGCCGTCGTGGGGGGAAGATCCGGTACGCCGTGCCCTCCCTGCGGGGCCTGCCGTCAGGTGCTGGCGGAGTTCAACCCGAACATGCTGGTGGTGCTGGAGTCTCCCAACAAGGTCATCGTCATGAGCGCCAACGAGCTTCTGCCCCTCAGTTTTTCGCTGACGGAAAGAACATGAGGGAAATTCGTGAAAAACGCGCGAGCGGCAAAAAAATGCGGTGCGGCGTCGTCGCTTTGGTGGGACGCCCAAACGTCGGCAAATCGTCTTTGGTCAACGCTCTCTTGAAGGAGAAAGTGGCCGTCGTTTCTCCGAAGCCTCAAACCACCCGTAACGCCGTGCGCTGTATCTACAACGACGACAGGGCGCAGATCGTCTTTACGGATACTCCGGGGGTCCATATTCCCAAGGACAAACTGGGGAAATTCCTCTCGGACTCCGTGAAGGACACTCTCGATGACGCCGACGCCGTTTGCTGGCTGGTGGAAGCGAACGACCGGAAGATCGGCGCCGAGGACAGAGAGGTTCTCGGCGTTCTCGCGGAGGTACGCTGCCCCGTCGTCCTCGTGGTGAACAAGTGCGATCGATTGAAACCCGATTCTCGAAGGAACCTGGAGCGAGTCGAAGCTCTTTACCGTGCCGCGCTGCCCTTTGCGGAGCGCGTGGCGCTTTCGGCGAAGAGCGGGCAGGGAGTCGCCGGCCTTATCGACCTGTTGGCGCCGCTTTTGCCCGAGGCAGAGCCCTGGTACGACCCCGACGTTCTGATGGACGGCACGGAGCGCTTCATGGCAAGCGAGATCGTGCGCGGGCAGGTGCTGTCCCTTTTGCGGGACGAAGTTCCTCACTGCGTCGCCGTTGAAATCGAGGAGTACAAAAGCCCCGACGAGTATCCGGACCGCGACAAGCTGTACGTTCGGGCGTCGTTGATCGTGGAGACCGAAGGGCAGAAGGCCATTTTGATAGGCGCGTCGGGGGCGATGCTCAAAAAAATAGGCCAAGCCGCCAGAATCGATCTCGAAAAGGCCACCGGGCATTCCGCATATTTGGAACTGTGGGTGAAAGTTTCCCCCCGATGGCGGCAATCCGACCTGATCCTGAGGCGTTTGGGGTATTCCCGGCCGGGCAGGCCGCTCGGCGCATGACCTTGGATCATCGATTCCTTTCCCGTCAGTAGACGAGCCAATGGGCTTTCAGGAGAACTTTGAATCGAACTTTCAACCGGGTTTTCAATCCGCCTCCGGTGTGGTGTTGAGCCGCCGTATCGTGGGCGAGGGAGATTTGTTTCTGACCCTTTTTCTCAAGGGGATGGGGCTGACCGCCGCCTCCGCCCGGGGGGCGGCCACGGGGAAAGTCCGTTTCGGCGGGGGGACCGAGCCCCTGGTGTGGGGGGTCTTTACCCTTTATCGAGGAAGGGGCGAAGGGAAAGACGGCGAGGGGAAAAGATACCTCAAGAGCGTGGACGTGGCCGACGACATGCTGAAGCTGCGGGCCAGCGCGCGGGCGTTGTTCGCCGCTGTGCGCTGGGCAAAACTTCTGACGCGTCATCTTCCGGCGGGGCACCCTTCGGACGAGCTGCTGGCGAACTTTTACTGGAGCATGAAGCTGCTGAGCGAGGGAGAGGTCTCCGCCGACGTTTTAGAGTGGCGTTTCTTGTGGCGCTGGCTGAAAAGCTGGGGCCTGGCTCCGGAGTTGTCGGAGTTCTTCGACTGCGCGCCCGGGGAGCTCGAATGGCTTCGAAAGGCCGCCGGGGTAAAGGCCACGGACTTGAAGC
>JAISWV010000027.1 GCA_031270755.1 Synergistaceae bacterium | reverse complement strand
GGGAGAAATCGTGGAGGCTCCATTGATTATCCCTGAAATATCCGGGCTGGACCGCAGAAAAAAATGCCTGACGGAAGGGTTTAACGGATACCTGCGCCATATCGTCAAAGGAAAAAATCCCTTCTTTGCCTGTCCTGTCTGTAAACGCACCTTCAGGGACCAGGATGGAGAACCCCTTGAGAGGCTGCGGACGGATGGAGAAAAAAGCGAAATAGTTGAAGCGGACTGTCCGCGCGGATGCGGAGGGAAAGCGCGAAGGCTGAACGGGCCATACGGTTTTTTCTGGAAATGCGACTGTTCGCCGGAGTTGGTTTTCAGAGACGTGGATGGCAAGCCGATGATGCGGGAAGAACGCCCGAAGGCGAAATGCCCCGTGAAGGGATGCAAGGGTATGGCGGAGCAACACAAAGCCAAAAGTGACGGACGTTTGTTCTGGAGGTGCGGGGCTTGTGGAAATTACTTCGACGATGCGGAAGGGAAGCCGGTTGTTCGTGAGAAAAAAGGAAAGGGAAGTGTTAAAAGTGACGATCCTGCAAAAACTCAAAACTAACGCGCGTACCAACAGAAGAGAGAGGCCGAAGCAATTTGCGACAGGGCTTGTTTTAATCATAAGCGGGACATTGGGTATCGTCGTTTATGCCGTGTATCACCTGGCCGCGATGCTGACCCGATAGACGCAAAAAAATCCGCAAAAGGAGGTGATGACGATGGGCGTTGATAAAAAACAGTGCGGAGTCACGACGGCCGTAACGAATCAGGAGAAAGAGCTTCTCATAGAAACGGCGCGCGGCCTGGATGTTCCGTACTACACTCTTATGCGGCGCCTGATCCGGTACATACTGGACGGGAAGATAGAGTGGATGGAGCTGTTTCGGCGGTCTAACCAACTGTGTGCGGCGGACGTGCCGGATGGCGACGACAAGAAATTCATACGAACGCAGTTGAATCCTGAAGTCTATGGCGCTTTCGCGCGGCTTGCAGAAGAATGGGGCTCCACCACGAGCATAGTTCTGAGAAGATTGATGCTGCTTTATATCTCAGGGGAGATCGAGCGAGAGGCTATTTGGTATTAAAGCCAACCCAAACAAGGTATTTCCATTTCGCCGCCGTTGTCTCAACGATAACGGCGGTACCGTCTTACGTTGTGCCTTCTCTTCTTTTCTACGATATAATCACCAGGTATTGATTCAAAACATGATTCTTGCCACACGCGGCAACAATAATGATTTGCTCGCGAAAATTACATTGCCGGAGGACAACACAAACGCTCTGACGAGCAAATACGAACTTTATCTACCGTTCGGGAGCGACTTGACTGAAGAAATTAAAGAGGTTATCAGCTTGCGGACGGAAAAAAGGACGGGTAAACGGCGCAAATGACAGGCACTAGTAGCGAATGCATTACGAATGGGGAAAGAACATGGATAAAGCCGTTATCGCGCAAATCGCGAAAGATGTTTTGAAAGCGTTCCTCGGACTGCAACAGGGATTAGCTGACGGAACGCTGACCACCAAACAGTTGGAGGCCATTGATTCATTGCCGACAGGCGAACAAGACAGGTGCTCGTCTGTTGACGAAAGCCTTGAACGTATCGTTAAGCTGACGGGACGCTCACGCCTAACGCAATTTCCCGAAGTGTGCTGCGCCGACGCGACGGCAGCGTTAGGCACGATTTACACAATGGCGGGAGTAACTCCCAGCGATATTGTCGAGGTCAAGGTCGTGCAGCGCAAAAAGAACCGCGCATTTAACTTTCACAAATGGTTGTCTGTCGAAGGGCTTGCGATAGATATCACGCTCGGGCAGTTTCATCCGCTGAGCGAACACACAGGGAACGCCGTGGCTCTCTATACGCATCCTTTTGAGGGCGACCCTACGTATACTATCGAGAGGACGAAGTTCATAATCCCGACGCCCATAGTGAAATTTGCCGAATATATCGGCTACACCTATGTTTTTGAGCCGCAGGCAGGATCATGACCTTTTTATTGGCTTTCGCAGGCGTTCTCCCTGCCCTCATTTTGCGGTTTATTTTCGGAAAGAGATTTGACGTGCGCAGTTCTTTCTTGATAGCCCTTGCATGTTCCTTCCTCACGTTTCTATTACAAATGGCGCTGGAAGGTTCTCGCACGTTTGTTTTTGGAATCACGTTTCCCGTTGTTTACGCGATTTCAAAAGATGAAAAACCGGATAATATGGACGCTTGGGAATATCAGCGCCGAAAACGCGGCTGAATCTTTCTATTCTCCTATGATCTTCACCAAGACGCGCTTGTCGCGCATACCGTCGAACTCGCCGTAAAAAATTTGCTCCCACGTTCCAAAATCGAGTTTGCCATTTGTAACGGCAACAACAACCTCGCGTCCCATTACGGTGCGTTTCAAATGCGCGTCGGCGTTGTCTTCGAATCCATTATGCTTATACTGCTCATAGGGCTTCTCCGGCGCGAGCTTTTCGAGCCAGCGTTCGAAGTCGCTGTGCAGGCCGCTTTCGTTGTCGTTGATGAACACGCTTGCGGTGATGTTCATCGCATTGACGAGGCACAATCCCTCTCGAATGCCGCTTTCGGCAAGGACGGCCTCGATCTGTTGCGTGATATTGATATACGCACGGCGGGTTTGAGTGTGGAAGTGGAGTTCTTTGCGGTAGCTTTTCATGCCGAATGGTTCCTTTCGTCTTCAGCGGCTTTTT
>JAISWV010000358.1 GCA_031270755.1 Synergistaceae bacterium | reverse complement strand
TCCCTTATAGTTTCTTTTATAGTTTCTTTGCAAACAGCGCCGAACGCGGACTTACGTCTCGCGGCTTCCAGTGCGAGCTTCAACCGGGGCTTCGAGAAGGGGAGCGTGAAGTCGTGGCCGCTCTCGAACCACTTCCGCAAAAAAGCGTCATCCTCGGATTTCAGGTCTGTGTCCTGTCCCCACAACATAAAGTCCGTGTAGCGCGCGTCGTAGTTTTCGTACACAAACCACTCGACGCGCCCTCTGCAGCCGCGGCTCCGGGCGAAGAGATCCACTCGCTGGGGAACTTCCGTCAGAAGGTGGGACAAGCGCCCGTTGAAAAGAGCGCCTTGGCCGGACGCGGCGACCCACAGGCCCACGTGGGGAAGAGCCTTCGCGTAAGACGCCCGGGCCAGGTCGGACAATCCCGAGTCAACCCGCGCGATGTCCAGGTGAATGACGGGCAGCCACTCCGCGAACAGGTCGCCCCAGTCGACGCGAAGGGCCTCCTCGGAATCGCAGAGCCCGTCGTCGGGGGCAACCAGTACCTCCAGGTCGCGCAAAAGCGTGTCCGGCGTGTCGATGCGGACATGCGGCAGCGCCGGAGGCATGGAGCCGCAGAAAAGCCAATCGTGCTCTCCGATTGCGCGGCCGTCCTTCGTTCGAAGAGAATCGGTCAGCGCGGCATCGTGGGCCAGCCGAGACAAAAGCCGCAGAGAATCGTGACGTCTCAATCCCAGCAAAACCACGCGCCGGGTGAAGCGCAGCGCGTCGAGCTTCAGAAAACGCGATTGAATGTCCTGCTCGTGAAATGTGGCCAGAAGGGGTGCAAAAATTCCATGTTCCGGCTCGCCTTCGGCGTTGTCGTCGTCTTTCCACGCGAAAACGCGTTCTTCGTCGAATTCGAAAACGCCGCCGCAAAAGTCTCCGTCCGATTTTTCGGGGAGGGTTCGAGGCAAGAACAGGTTCATGACGCTGTTCTTGATCCCCAGCTCGGCGGAGCGCACGTCTTGCAGAAGCCGGGAAAGGGTCTCACGGGAGGCGGAAGAGTCCGCGGCGACGCGCCTGATGTCGGCCAGAGCGACTTCTTCGCGCTCCAGGTCGTCGTAGAGGGGGTCGCAGTAGTCCTCCCGCATTCGGTTCTCCCACCAAGAAAGATGGTCATTCAGGAAGCGCGTCCGGCTGGAAAGCAACTCTTCCACTCCCGCAAGCATCTCGTCCTGGTCCACCTCCTCCCGTAAGAGCGTCTCGTACTTCGGCCAAAACTCCAGCTCTTCGAACCAGCCCCTGACCCGCACCTCCTGCATCTCCTGCAGCACGTACCGGGAAAAAGCAGGCAGATCGCTTCTCACGTCCAGCGTCCCTAGAGCCCGATCTCCGGCCACGATGCCATGCCTTTGCAAAATATCGCGGCAGGAATGGCGGGCCCTGTCCATCCTGGCTGTCATCTGCGCGGTCAGCTCCGCGCATTCCCCGCCCCATTTCTCGTAGCGGTTCTTTATCCTCTTGACGGTGTTGGCGCTCTGGATTTCTCTTTTCAGCCGCTCCAAATGGTACCGGGGGTCTAGAAGGCGGCGCCACTCGTTGCGGACGGCGGAGATCTCCGCGTTGACCCAGCGTTGGGCGTCGCGGAGGTCTCTGATTTTTTCGAGGCGGGCGTTGGCCTTCGGCTCGATTTTTTTCGAAGAAATGCTGCTCAAAGCCAGATTGACGTCGGACTCGCTGCGCGACAGCAGCATCAAGGCGCGCCTGGCCCGGGCTTCCATTCTATAACGGCCCAAGTTGACCCGGAAAACCGCCAATTGGTCGATCAAAGCCCCAAGGTTCGAGGCGCTCCAAGCCGCGGACTGCCGGTCGTAGAAGTACGCCATCGCCAGTTTCGAGGAGACGGGAACGATTGCCGAACTCCTGAGAGAACACCCCTCGGGAAACCTGTTCTCGATGTCCAGCCGAAGCTCCTGGACGTAAGCGGAGAGTTTTTGCCTCCGGGAGAAGACGACCCTTCCCCCCTCCACGTCGTCCCGCTCCAGGTCGATCTGGGAAAGAAGAAAGATGACCCTTTGGTCTTGCTCCAGAACGGCCTCTAACAGCTCCAGGTCGGCCGCTTTGAGACGGTTTCTTATGGAGGTGACGTAGATCACGATGTCCAGGGTAGGCAGTAGCCGGCGCAGCAAAAACTCGGAGTGCTCGGGAAAGTCGCAGGCATCCAGCCCCGGTGTGTCCACGAGAACGAGCCCCTGGGGAAGCGCCGCTCCCGGGCTCGTCCACTCCAAAAAGGCGACCTCCTGCTCGTTGGCGGGGTTCAAACGCTCGGAGGCCAGGTTCTCCATCCACTTGGCCGTGAGCTGCACCCCGAAAACGCGCTTGCGCTCCCCATTCCGCGAAACGACGGTGACGGCCCGCTCTTCTCCCTTGCGGCAGCGGATCACCAAATTAGTGGTTGCCCTGGTTTCCTCGGGCAGCAACCGTTCGCCCATCATGGCGTTGATAAAAGCGGATTTTCCGCTGCTGGTGATGCCCACGACCCCCACTTCCAGCTCCGCCCCCTCCGTGGCCCGGAGCAGGTTTTCGATCTGGGACTTTCGGGCTGGAAAAAGCTTTTCCGTAAGCGCGTTGGACAGGGAGGACACCACGCCGCCCAGATATTTCCCGACGGCCTCCTCAGAGGGCAAATCCCCGAATGGCGCGTTTTCCGACAAGTCCTCGGGTCTGTTTTCGGATCTGTTTTCAGGGAAAACGAAAGCTTTTTTTCCCAGCAGGCGTCGCAGGCGCGCCATGTCCGCTTCCATCTCCCGGATTTCGGTCACGTCCGACGCGATTCCGACGACGCCGTCGACCGTGCCGTCGCGCGCGAAAGGCCGCAAGTCCGCCTCCAGGGTCCGCAATCTGCCGTGGGCGTCCTCGTAATGACCTTCCCCAGGCCCTCCTTGGCAGGCGGTCTTCACCCACTCCGAGAGGTGTGGGTTGCGGGTCAGGGCGTCCGCGAAGGCATCGTTGCAAAAGGTCGGCCGGCCGTCAGCCCCGCAGTGGAACAAAAGGTCCGGCACCATATTGAGCATCTGTGCCGCCAGGGAAAAACGTTTTTCCAGGGCGTCGCAGCGCAGGTCTTTCTGGGAAAGCCGCGCCGTCAGCCGCCGGTTTTCCTCTTTCAGGAGCGACAGCCGCTCCTCCAGGTCATGCACAAGCGCGCGCTGTTCCGCTTGTTTCCCTTCGTCGAGCTTTTGCGGAGCGATGTCCGTCTCCACCCCGACCAGCCGTTGGATTTTCCCCTCCCCATCCCGGAGGCAAACGGCGTCCATTCGGAACCAACGATAGAGCCCATCCCCGCAATAGAGCCTGCGCTCCAAAGAAAAGGCGTCCTCTTCGCTCTGGAAGACGCGGCGGCGGAGCTCCAAGCTTTTGGGGTAATCGTCGGGATGATAGAGCTCGAGCCACTGATCGAGGGTGTGCGGCAGGGTTTCGGGGGTCAATTTGACGCTGGAGACGAGCTGAGAAGAGCACCGAATTCGTCTCGTTCTGAAGTCGACGTCGATGACGTTCTCACGGGTGTGGCTCAAAAATTTTTGCCAGACGGATTCGTCCTGAAAAGCCAGTCCTGAAACTTCGGTCATTGCTCTGGGGAATCCACCGAATCGACGGAGGTCAAGCGGACGACGCCGGGGGCAGCGGCGGAATTGGCGGTTTCGCCGGTGGAAAGATCCATTGCCAGCCGTCCTTTGTCCGCCCCCATGCTCACCAAGGTGTCCACGAGTTTCCTCGCGCGGTCGCGCAAAAGCGCCCTCTGCTCGCTGGGCTTCAGGTTGGAATCGGTGTAGGTGGAAACGCGAAACTTCAAAGAAGAATCTTTTTCCATCAGCATCACGACTTTTTTAAACCCAGCCTCGTATCCCTTGGACAAGGCGCTGGACTCGGCGGCGAAGCGCGCGGGGAGCTCCAAGACGCCGGTGCGGTCCACAGTGCGCAAAAGGTCCAGCACTTGGGCCTCCGTCTCATCGGCGGCGGGTGAAACGGCAGGCGAAGCTCCCTTCGAGGTTTCCGGATTCGAAGTTTCCAAGATGGTCAGCCGGTATTCGCGCAGCGACGTGGACTCCTGGACCACCCAGACATCGCGCCCCGGACGGGCGAGTCTGCCCGCCACATAACGCCCGCCCAGGCTCGGTTCTTCCCGGAACACGATCTCCCCTCCGGCCTTCTGCAAAGAGGCGATGAAGCGCAGCGCCAGCTGGGAAGGCAAAAGGGGCCCTCCCCGTGCGTAATAAGTGATTTCCGTCATCTTCCCGCTCAAAAAGGCGGAATGGCCGGAGATGGTCAGCACGCCGTCACTTACCTCGTAGCCGGCGATATCGTAGCCGGACGGCCTGTGAAAAAGCGGATGGTCTCGAGAACCCCAAGTGTCGTATGCGGAGCCGGAAGACACGCACAATACCATGACGATAGTCAACAAGGCGACTTTGCGAAACATACAGGGCCTCCTTTCGAAACGACATGTGACATGTACCGTGCTCATAATACAAAGAAATCGAACGTCCACAACCGAAAGATTGATTATCTTTCCCACGAAATTATAACCCAATTAATCATGACCAAAGATCACAACCGGCAATGAAAAATAGAAACAAATCTATTTTTCTCAAATCTCTCCGTAAATCTCTTTTCGCGGGAAACTGTGTTACCCTAGCTCGTACACTTGTCATTTTGCAGGCTGTGCAGCGGACAAGCGAATGAATGAATGACGAGGGGGGCGGGACGATGACGAACGCGGGACATGAAGGACGCGAAGAGCACGGCGAAACCTGGAGGATAACCGTGATGCCGGAGGGGAAGGTCGTTTTCTGTCCGCCGGAGCCAGGGACGGGGCCAAAGAAAAGCCTGCGGGCCGCCTTGGCGGAAGGGGGAATTTTCGTCGACGGCGCTTGCGGTGGGGCGGGGACCTGCGGCAAGTGCAAAGTCCGTATCCTCTCGGGAACTTCGTCTCCGATGAGCGACAACGAGCGGAGACTGTCGGGCGGCGGGGAAGGAGCCGGCAACTGCCGTTTGGCCTGCAGGGTCATTCCCCTGGGAGATATGGTCGTCGAAATTCCCGGCTCCCCAAAAGAGCGGGCGGTTTTCACGCGCGCCGCGGCCTATGGGACCGGGCCCTGCGGTCTGGCAGTCGACATCGGAACGACCACGGTGGAGGCGGCCCTGATAGACACCGGAACGGGGATGGTGATTGCCAACCGGTCCGAGATCAATCCCCAGACCCGTTTCGGCATGGACGTCTTGTCCCGGATCTCCTACGTCATGGGTCATCCCCATGGAGTGAGTACCCTGCAGGAGGCGATCGTGAACTCGATCGACGCGATGACCGGGGACCTGTGCCGGGCGGCGGGAGTGAGAGCGTCTTCCATCGGCGCCGTCGCCGTCGCGGGCAACTGCGCCATGCTCCATCTCCTCTTGGGGATGGATCCCACGCCCCTCGGCGCCTTCCCTTTCACGCCCGCCTTCGTGGGGGGCCGGGATCTTCCGGCCGCAGAGGTCGGTCTGGAGACCGTCGGGAAAAACGCCCGGCTGTACTGCCTGCCCTCCGTATCGGCTTTCGTCGGCGGAGACGTCGTAGCCGGGGTGTATTCCTCCGGGCTGATCCGACACAAAGGCGACGCGCTCCTCGTCGATATCGGCACCAACGGAGAAATGGTCTTGTCCAAAGGAGCGGCGTTAGCGTCGAGGACGCTGGCGTCCTGTTCTTGCGCGGCCGGGCCCGCCTTGGAGGGTATGAACATCCGCTGCGGGATGCGCGCTTCGGCCGGCGCCATAGAGGATATTTTCATCGACGAGGATGGCTCGGTCCGGCTGAAGATCGTCGGCGGCGCGACCCCAAGGGGGATGGTCCCAAGGGGGGCGGTTCCGGTGGGGATCTGCGGCAGCGGAGTCCTGGCGGCGATAAAGGAGTTTCTTCGCGTGGGACTTGTTCGCAGTGACGGTTCTTTGGTGGCGCCCGAAGAACTGCCTTTCCGGCGGCGGCGGCTCGCCGCCCTGTACCGGGAAGAAGGGGAAGAAAAAGAGGGCGGTCACCTTTCGATCGGCCTGAGCGGGGATGTGGTGATCACTCAAAAAGACATCCGCCAGGTGCAGTTGGCGAAGGGGGCACTGCTTTCGGGCGTTTGCGCTCTTTTGGATTGGGCGGGGCTCCAGGCGGGGGATATCGATAAAGTTTTCGTGGCGGGCCAGTTCGGAGCGCACCTTCCTGCCGAGAACTTGACGGCGTGCGGCGTACTTCCCGCCGAGTTCGGCGAAAAAATGGAGTATATCGGCAACTCGTCCCTGTCCGGTGCGCGCATGGCCCTAATCGTCCCCTCCGTTCGAGAGGAAATGGAGACCTTGGCCCGTTCCGTCGCCAGCCTGGAGCTCAGCGCGATGCCGAGTTACGACGAGCTCTTCATGAAGTGCCTCGAATTCCCGCGAAACGGATAGCGAGACAGAAAAGAACGAATAACAGCAATAACAACTGCCTGAAGAACAACAACAACTTTCTGGCAAATCTATCCGCTCTTGAGTGTAGCTTTATTTTTTCTTCCACGCAATCACCCCCTTTCGGAGGGATATCCCAAGCAGCTCGCTCGATGTTTCGAGCGCCTCTCCTACACTTATTAACAGCAATGAACGAGGGTGAACGAAGAGGGCCCGCCGTTGCAGCCGTACATGACGATAAAATTTCATCATTTGTGTTAAAATGCTATTGTTGACATCTTTGAGATTAAGGTTTCAGTTGTGTCATATTTTAGGAAGGGGTTGTTTCGGTAGTGAAGAAGTCAGTTTTATCGGTGTTGTTGATTGCGTTGGTTGCGGCGGTGGTCTGCTCCGCGTTGCCCGCGATGGCGTGGGACCCTGCGAAGCAGAAAAATTTGGGTCAAGATCACATCAAAATGCAGTGGTATCTCTTGGACTACGGGACAAGAGACGGTGTTCCCTTCGCGGTTTCCAGAAAATACTACACGAACGAGTCCGTCAAGCAGCAGACCGTCGACCTTCTGATGTCGAAGTATAGAATTCCTGCGGACGTGGCCGGAAGTCTCTACTTCACCGAGTATGAGTACGAGTACAGCAAGGACGGAAAGCAGTTTACCGTGACGTATCTGCGTCACTACGACATGCTGGGCAACGAGATCTACGGAACGGTCTACGACGACAGTACCGAAGCCACGAAGAAGGTTTTCGCGCCCGTCGATCCCAAATCCACGCCGGGCAAGGGTGCGGCCCTGGCTCTGCCCAAGGCCCCGGCTCAAGCCGCAAAAGCACCCGCAAAGAAAAAATAATGTAACCGTTCAAACCTTGACATCATGCTCAGTCATGACAAGCGTTTGGTTATGGGGGGTCTCGGGGGGGCCAGAGAGGCCGCTTTTGGCCGAACGAGCTCTGCTCCCTTGAGCTTGAATGTTTGCAAAATAATCAAGCAGCGCGACGCCGAAGAGGGATATTCCTCTTCGGTTTTTTAATGATA
>JAISWV010000345.1 GCA_031270755.1 Synergistaceae bacterium | reverse complement strand
TTCACCCGCAATGAACACCAGAACGAAACTCGCGGCGTGCCATTTGGGACCAGTGATGTTCTTTTGAAAGATGGCGATCAGCAGCGCGCTTGTGAAAAGCAGCCATGTGGCGCCCCATGTGTAAGCCATAGCGTCCATCCAGTAAAAATTTTCCTTCAACCCGGTCACCGCAGCCAGCCAGACGGCCTGCATCAAAAGGGCGAGCGATAATTTATAGCCACGCCCCAGATTTTTTGCCGTGACGTGCAGCACTCCATAAAGAGCGCAGATATTCAGTAAACATGTGATGAGCTGCAACGCGTTGTATATCTTAAAATTCGACAGCGCGGCGGCGGAAACCAATATCTGATAAACCGGCGAAACCGGCCAGCTCAAGTACCATTCTACTTGAGCCTGCCAGAATCCGTACCGATTGACCATGTTGGCTATGTTGTAGTCGTCCGCCTGGGGAAAAGTGTACAGGCCCAGAAAGCAAAACAGACCGATGTAAATCACAAAAAAACACACAAATATATACCATTTCTTCATAAACATCTCTCCTTCGTCAGGTGTGCGTCATCGCAATTACGGGCAGCTTCTTTCATGTTATTTTTTCGCAGTTTATGGCTCTCGCGACCACGTACACGGGGCGTTTTTTCGTTTCGTCGTAGACTTTCCCCAGGTAAAGACCGATGACGCCCAAATTTCCGACAACCATTCCGCCAAGGAACCATATTGAAACCATCAAGCTGGTCCACCCATCGATACTCACTCCTATCCAGCATTTTCTTAAAACGAGGTACAGCGTGTAGAGGCTCGAAAAGAAAGCCATGAAGAATCCCAACGATATGGAAATTTGAAGCGGTTTATTCGAATAAGCCGTGATCATGTTTGCCGCCAGTTTGAACAGCTTTTTGAGGGAATAGGAGCTTTTCCCGCTGTGGCGCGGCTGATGTCGGATGTCGATGTATCCGACGCTGAACCCCAGCCACTCCAAGTGCCCTCCGAAAGAAGGCGTACTCTCTCCCATGCGGGAATACGTATCGGCGACAAGCCGCGAGAGAATACGAAAATTGGCGATTTGCGGGTCGTAGGACATACCCGACAGCCGATTGAAGAGCGCCACGAAAAGACGCGAAGTGACGCGCTTCCACAAAGGATCCTGGCGTTTTCCCCGCCTCGCGCAGACGATGTCGTAACCCTCCAGCGCTTTCGAGTACAGGCGGGGGATTTCTTCGGGAGGGTCTTGCAGGTCGCAGTCCATGACGACGACCCAATCCCCCGTCGTCAAAGCCAGCCCGGCGGTAATCGCGGGGTGCTGCCCAAAATTGCGGCTCAGCTGAACGGCTTTGAGGCAAGGGTCCTTCAAAGCCCGCTCGCGTATTTTTTCCCACGAACCGTCCCGCCCGCAGTCTTCGACGAAAACGATCTCATACGACAAATTCTCATCGATGCTCCTGAGGGCTTTCAAAATGCGCCGATAAAGCTCGTCGACGCATCCCTCGGCTTTGTAGACAGGAGACACCACGGATATCGAGCTGAATTTTTGCGCAGGCACGCTCCGGCCTCCATTAATTTTCATCTGGACAATATCGAAATACATAGCTGGAACTGTCTATATTGAATCCAAAAAGAAGGTACAACCGGAATACAGCTTGATTGTTGGAAGATATTGCTGTGGAATAGAGTCGCATTCCTTTTGCCGCGCTGAAAACTATAGGAGCGTGTATCATTGCTCCTCCAAGACCTTTTCCCTGACAATCCTTGAATATTCCACCGAGAACGCTGCGAGCGGTTAAAGTCTCGGTCTCAAAAGAAATTGCGTTGAATCCGATATTCTCCCCATCGCAGATAATTCTGTACGCGGAGGCGGTGCGGTCCTTTCTCATATCCATCAGCCAGTTCCTGTAACGTTTATTGGCTGTGCCGACGCCGAACATCGGGTCGAGGGCGACGCGATCTGTCGTAAACATCGTGTCCCCAATCGAACGGCACAGGTTGAGCCACTCGGCTTCATCCTCAGACAAAAGCTCTGACGACACACGATCAACGAAGCGTAAAAATAAGGGAGGGGCGACGTAGTCTCGTATGTTTTTTGAAATGTTGTACTGACACTCCAAAAAAATAAACCCCAGAGCTTGAAGCTTTGCCAGGAAAGCGATGGCTCCCGCCGGCGCTTTGACAAGCAAATAGTGCCGGGGGATCATATATTTCCTCAAAACCTCAAGAGTTTCCGACTCGTTTTCGAGGTCCGGGCGGTCCAGAGTGATTTCCGTGACATCCAGACCCAGGTTGCGGCGTTCCCATGTCGCGGCGACGATTTTCATGACGATAAAACCTCGCTCAGGGCTTCCGCGATTTGCGCCGTTTCACGCGGGGTCATCTCGGCGTAAAGCGGCAGGCGCAGAAGGCGCGCCGAGTATTCCGCGGCTGTCGGGAGACTGCGCGGGGAAAAGCGCAAACCCATCGGAGCGTCGTGAAGGGGCACGTAATGGAAGACGGCGCCGATGCCTTTTTCTTTCAAAGCGTATATCGCGCGATCCCTCGCCGCGGCGTCGTTCAGTAAAATCCAGAAGATATGGCCGTTGTGGGTACAACCCTCCACGGACGCCGGCCGGCGGAGTTTCCCCTCTTTTTCCAGGGGTTCCAGCTCCCGGTAATAACAGTTCCAGAGTTCGACCCGGCGCTCGATAATTTTCTCCGCCTGTTCGAGCTGGGCATACAAGAAAGCCGCCGTGATTTCGTTCACCAGGAAAGATGAACCGATGTCCACCCAGGAGTATTTGTCGATTTCCCCTCGAAAAAATTTGCTGCGGTCGGTCCCCTTCTCCATGACGATTTCCCCGCGCTCCACGAAGGAGGCGTCGTTGATCAGAAGAGCGCCTCCCTCGCCGCAGTGAAGGTTTTTCGTCTCGTGGAAGCTCAAGGCCGCCATCTGCCCGTAAGAACAAAGGGGCCGCCCTTTGCAGACGGATCCGATCGCCTGTGCCGCGTCGGGCAATACCAGAAGGCCATGCCGCTTCGCCAGGGACTCGATCGCTTCCATGTCGCAGGCCGCGCCCGCGTAATAGACAGGACAGATCGCCTTCGTCCTGGAGGTGATCGCGGCCTCGATTCGTTTTTCGTCGATGTTCATCGTGTCGGGTCTGATGTCTGCGAAAACGGGCGCAGCGCCTCGCAAGACGACGGCGTTCGCCGTGGAGCTGAAGGTGAAAGAAGGCAAAATGACCTCGTCGCCAGGGCCGATATTTGCCAGGATCATCATCATCTCCAACGCGGCCGTTCCGGAGGGAACGACGATCGCCTTGGAGCAGCGCGTATGTTCCTCCAGCCAAGAAGCGCATTTTTTCGAGAAAAAATTATTGCCCGAGAAACGGCCGTTTTTCAAAACTTCTTCTATATAAATGCGCTCGTTGCCCGTCAAAAAAGGTTTGTTGAACGGAATCATGCGATCCTCCGATCCTGCCGTTTGATAGGCGAAAATTAAAAAACAATCTGTCTATACTGTATTGATAAAAAATATGCAAAGAAGTATGCTCTGTTGCACAGGGAGTGAGCGATTTGGGAACCCTTGGAAATACTGGATTATGAAAAGAAAAGAAAGGCAAAAAAGGCAAAAAAAGGAGGTGCAACAGAGTATA